>JBILGF010000516.1:0-2526 GCA_044351195.1 Burkholderiales bacterium | reverse complement strand
ATCATCGCCAACAGTTCTCAGCTGGCCGGGCACGTATCGATCGGCGACCACGCGATCCTGGGCGGTTTCACCGGCGTGCATCAGTTCTGCAGCATCGGGGCGCACTGCATCACCTCGGTGGGCAGCGTCGTGCTGCAGGACATCGCCCCCTTCGTGATGGCTGCGGGCAACCCGGCTGCGCCGAAAGGCATCAACGGCGAAGGATTGCGGCGGCGCGGCCATGATGCCGCCACCGTGCAGGCGGTGAAGCGCGCCTATCGCACGCTGTACCGATCAGGGCTGCCGCTGGAAGAGGCCCGGGTGGAACTCGCGCGCCAGGCGGTCGAGGTGCCGTTGCTGGGCCTGCTCACCGAGTTCATCGCGACCCAGCGGCGCGGGCTTGCCCGTTGACCCGGGTCGCACTGGTCGCCGGCGAGCCCTCGGGGGACCTGCTCGGCGCCGAGCTGATGGCATCGGTGCGGGCTCGCCGGCCGGATATCAGGTTCTGCGGCATCGGCGGGCCCCGGATGCGCGCCGCCGGGCTCGACTGCTGGCATCCGATGGAGGTGCTCGCCGTACGGGGCTACGTCGAAGTGCTGCGCCGTTACCGGGAGATCCTCGCGGTCCGGCGCAAGCTCGTCTCAAGGCTGCGGCGCGAGCCTCCGGATCTGTTCATCGGCATCGATGCCCCCGATTTCAACCTCGAGGTCGAGCGCCGGTTGCGCCGGCACGGCGTGCGCACGATCCACTACGTCTGCCCTTCGTTCTGGGCCTGGCGCGGTGAACGGGTGAAGGTACTGAAGGAAGCGGCAGACCGCGTGCTGGCCCTGTTTCCGTTCGAGAAGCCGCTGCTCGAGGACCGTGGCGTGCCGACCACCTACGTGGGGCACCCGCTGGCCGACCTGCTGCCGGAGTTTCCAGACCGGGCCGGCATGCGCGACCGGTTGCGCCTGCCTGCAGCCGCTCCGGTGATCGCGCTGCTGCCCGGCAGCCGCGACGGCGAACTCCAGTACATGGCCGACCTGTTCGTGGATACGGCGCGGCGGCTGCATGCGCGATTGCCCGATGCCCGGTTCCTGGTACCACTGGTAAGCCGCGAGACCAGGGATCGGTTCGAGCGCGCCCTTCATGACCGCGATGCCGGCGACCTGTCGGTGCAGATACTGTTCGGCCATGCGCACGAGGCGCTGACTGCCGCCGATGCCGCGCTGGTCGCCTCCGGCACCGCGACCCTGGAGGCGGCGCTGCTGCGCTGCCCGATGGTCATTACCTACCGCATGGCCGACTGGTCCTGGCGCCTGATGCGTGGCAAGGGCTATCTGCCCTACGGCGGGCTTCCCAACATACTTGCCGGCCGCTTCGTGGTGCCGGAACTGATCCAGGAACAGGCGACCGCAGAGAACCTGGCGCAGGCCCTCGCGAATCTGATCGATGATCTGCCGGTGCGTCGCGGCCTGGCCGAGATCTTCTCCCGGATGCACCACGACCTGCGGCAAGGCAGTGCCGAACGCACATCGAGCGCCGTGCTCGAGGTACTGGACAGCTGACATGGCGCGCCGGGACGAGACGCCGGAGCCGGCTCGAGGCAGCGCTTCGGACCGGCCCGGCCCTGCACGCCAGGCACCGCGGCAGCCGCAGCTGGATCCGATCGGTCCGTTGCCTGCCCGGCTCTGCGGGGTGGACGAGGCTGGGCGTGGTCCGCTGGCTGGCCCGGTGCACGCGGCAGCCGTCATGCTCGATCCGCGGCGGCCGATCCCGGGGCTGGCCGATTCGAAGGTGCTGTCGGCCGCGCGGCGCGAGGCGCTGGCACTGCAGATTCGCGAGCGGGCGCTGTGCTGGTCGGTGATTGCGGTCGAGGTAGCCGAGATCGATGCGATCAACATCCTGCAGGCAAGCCTGCAGGCGATGCGCCGGGCGGTGCTTGTGCTCGATCCGGCGCCAGCTGCGGTCTGGGTCGACGGCAACCAGCTGCCCGACCTGCCGCAGGACGCATTCGCGCTGCGTGCGGTGGTACGCGGCGATTCACGGGTGGCTGCGATCGCAGCGGCGTCCATCCTGGCCAAGACGGTCCGGGACGCGCACATGCGCGAGCTTGCGCTGCGCTATCCCGGCTACGGGTTCGAGCGCCACATGGGATATCCCACGCCCGCACATTTCGAGGCACTGTCCCGGCTCGGACCCTGTCCGGCGCATCGCCGGTCGTTCGCACCGGTCGCGCGTGCCTTCGAGCGCGTTCGCGCTGCCTGACAGCGCCGGCGTCAGGCGCGCCGCAGGTTGGCGCCGCCGCTCAAGTCGTTCCGAATGCGTCCGTTAACGGAAAGCTGCGTGCATCCATGGATCGGGTGAGCGGACGCAGCTATCGGACGAGGCGGGACGCGCATGCTGGTCATTGTCGGCTGGATCGGTGTAACGGTGATGGTGCTGGGCGGCTACGTGGGCGCCGGGGGCAAGCTCGGTCCGCTCTGGCAGCCCATGGAACTGGTGATCATCGGCGGGGCTGCAGCCTGTGCGTTCCTGGTGGCCAACTCGGCCAAGGTGATCAAGGCC
>JBILGF010000515.1:0-2527 GCA_044351195.1 Burkholderiales bacterium | reverse complement strand
CGCAGGGTTACCTTGTAGTGTCCGGCGACAACCGAGACCTCTTGCTCAAGAAAGTCCGCCAGGCTGAAGTTGGTGACATGGCCCGCCAGACTGCCGCCCTCGAAAGCCTGCGCGTGTGCACCTCGCAGGGCCTCCACGAAAAGCCCCGAAAAGACGCATCGTGCCTCCGCGGGGGTCTTGCCGGGGATCATGTAGGCGGCCCGCGCTGGCGATGCGGCGAACCAGCTGTCCATCTGCGGAAACGCCTCGTTGAAAGGCCCACGGTCGAGTACCGGGTTTGCGACCACATCGCGCGTTTCAGCCGTGACGATCGACCGGCACGCGTCCGACACGATCACGAGTTGCTTGACCCCATAGCGCATCAAGCGGTCCCGCAGGCCGGCAACCGACACGCCCTGCCGCGTCTGGTCCCAGCGCGACAGTAGCCACAGGTCGTCTGCCGCTGCCGTCGAAAGTCCGTGCCCTGCAAAGTAGATCAGCAGCCGCTCTGCGCCAGCCACGAGCGACTCCTGGAGCGCCGTGGCCAAATCCGAGAACTCGACGGGCGCGACCTCGTCGGTGAGCAAGTGTGTCTCGTAGCGCGGAGCGCCGCTTGTGTCCGGCTGACTCGCCCACTCGGCGACCGCCGTCGCCCCATTGACCGCACCGCGAAGATAGTCAAGAGGAGGCGCATCCCCCACGCCGATGGCCACACATACATTGCTCACGGGCTGACCTCAGAGATCATTGAGGAAGGTTCCTACTCCGTTCGAATCCCGCTGTCCACCTGATTGAGCGGCATCAACTCTCCAAGAGGTCTTGCTGCAACATGTTCCAATCCACGCCGAACGATCTCGTTGTCTCCAGTCTCACTTCTGCGCGGTCAACGGCAGCCGTGCGTTTCCGATCCCACGCCAACGCTGAACCGCCCCGAGTTCTGCGAAGGCCGGTTGGGTCAAGTAATCATGCTGCCAACGAAGGATCTGAAGCAAGGTTGCGGTAGTGGGTTTCGCAGGCCTCGGCCGGCTGGATGTAACCCAGCGGACATCAAAACCGCTGGTGGTTGCACCACGCCACCCATTCCAGGGTCCCCAGCTCGACGGCCTCGCGCGTCCTGCAGGGCGCCCGGCGGTGGATGAGCTTGGCTTTGCACAGACCGATGACCCACTCGGCCAGCGCGTTGGCGTGACTGCCGCTGCAGCAGCCCACCGAGGACTCGATGCCGGCCTGGGCGAGCAGCTACGCAATCTCTAGATTGGACGCCGTCTTGTCGACGTTGCGGTACGATTGCGGAATCGCTGTAGCACGCGGGACCTTCACACGGCAGGGGCCACTGGTTCGATCCCAGTACCGCCCACCAGTTCCACCAGATATCGTCGTCTGGAACCTCATTGCGCGAGCGCCACGATGCGCTACGTGTCACCAGCATCGCTCGCCGCTGCGATCTGGCGCCAACGAAAGTCGGCAAGGGTTCGCTGGCCATGGCTCAGTACGTTGGTACCGAGCAGCACCGCAACGACGTACTGGTGAATCTCGTTCAACTGGACAAGCGCGTCCTCGTGCCATTTCGCGCCGGGGTCCTCGAGGAACGCGCTGAGCACCTCGTGCAGCTTCTTCAGAAGTGCAAGCAGGCCCGCCTGAAGGATCGCCGCGAGGTCCTGGCCTTCCCCGGCGCCATGAGGCCCGGCCAGATACTTACTGACGTGCGCTCCCAATTGCCCGGCGCTGTGCCAGCCTGGCATCCGGGTGTAACCCGCGTCGTCACCGGTGAACGCCGAAACGACCTTCGATGCGACCGCCTGCAGGTCTGCAGCCGTGGCTTCGCCCTTCGTCGCCTGCACGGCGACATCGAACACTTCGCCGACCAGGGCGGTGAGCACCTCGGGCGAGCCCAGATAATTCGGACCTGAGGCGAGCATCAAACCCTGGGCCAGGCCGTCGATGGCAGGCTCCTGCAGCGGCTGAAGCAGATGGCCTCGAATGATCGCCCGGACTGCTTTCAGATCTTCCGCGTCATCGGTGTTGCTGTACTGGGATGCATCCCGGTTGACGATGACCTCGGTGACGGCCGCGCCACCGGTCGCGTCAAAGGCGAAGCCCACGTCGTAGATCAGGTAGCCCGTCCAACTGCGATGCATTCGCAGGCGGTCGCCGGTGAAGTACAGGAACCACTTCTGCTCCATCACCGTGGGGAAGAATCCGCGCCGGATTTGCTCCATCTCTTCGGCGGTATGGCGCAGGCCTGGATGCAGTACCGTGCGTCGCGCTGGCATCTCACCCAGGTCGTGCCAGTCTTCCGGTTGCACCGCCAGGTGCTCCGCGTAGGGAATCGCTGCGGCCGCCTTTTCCGCCGCCTGGAGTATTGCGAGATCCCGGTTGCGCCCCTTGATGTTCGGCGACTGCCCGATCAACTCGCGCGCTTCGTCGAAGCTCACCCAGCGCAGGCTGGCCGTCTGCCATTTCGCCTTTGCCGGCGGGTGCCGCGCATCCATCACGTAGTAGTTCGTGGTCGAGGTCGATCCCTTGAACAGGCCCGGAACGCTGATCC
>JBILGF010000514.1:0-2534 GCA_044351195.1 Burkholderiales bacterium | reverse complement strand
GCCGATGCCCTGGTCGTCCGGCACTATGACCAGTACCTGCCATCGCTCGCGCTGCTGCTCGCGGCAAGAAGCCTGAACCTCGCGCCCCGGGACATCCAGGTCGAGTACGGCAACGGCGTGCGGCTGGGCCGGCTGTCGATCCGCACCGATTCGCGCATGCTGATGCAGACCTTCTGGTACCGCGGCGCCGAGGGGCGTCCGGCATTCGCGCCCGATTCGTTCTACGACGTGCTCACCGGACGTATCCCGGCGTCGAAGTACAAGGACAAGATCGTGATCATCGGCCCGACTGCAGCCGGGGTCGGTTCCATCCTGGTCACGCCGATCGCAACCGACATGCCGGGCGTGATGGCGCTGGCGCATTCGGTGTCGAGCATCCTGCAGGAGCATTTCTTCGTCACCCCCTGGTGGGGAGGCTGGGCGCGCTGGGGCGCGGTGCTGCTGGTCCTGCTCTACCTGGCGCTTGCGCTGCCGCGCATGAAGGCCGGGCTGGCCGCCGGGGTCACGGTGGCCCTGTTCCTGCTGGTGCTGGCCGTGCATTTCGGGCTGATGTCGACGCAGTTCACCTGGGTGCCGCTGATGCTGCCCCTGGTGCTGCTGGCGGTCGGACACATGGCGCTCACCACCAAGCGGTTCCTGGTCGCCGAGCGCGGCAAGGAACGGTCCGATGGCGACCTCGCGCACACCAACCGCATGCTCGGCCTGGGTTACCAGGGGCAGGGACAGCTCGACATGGCGTTCGACTGCTTCCGCAAGCTGCCGGTCGACGAGTCGGTGCTGGAGCTGCTGTACAACCTCGGCCTCGACTACGAGCGCAAGCGGCAATACAACAAGGCCGAATCGGTGTTCAAGTACATCTCCGACTTCGATCCGGCATTCCGCGACATCGCCGCGCGCGAGAAGCGTGCCGTGCAGATGTCGAACACGGTGATCCTGGGGGGCGGCGCCTCGCAGCATCCGGGCGGCTCGCTGATCCTGGGTGCCGGCGCCGAGAAGCCGAAGCTCGGGCGGTTCGAGGTCGAGAAAGAGCTGGGCAAGGGCGCGATGGGCGTGGTCTACCTCGGCCGCGACCCGAAGATCGGCCGGGTGGTCGCGATCAAGACGATGGCGCTTGCCCAGGAGTTCGAAGGCGACGAACTGGCCGAGGTGACCGAGCGTTTCTTCCGCGAGGCGCAGACGGCCGGCCGGCTGGCCCATCCGAACATCGTGACCATCTACGACACTGGCGAGGAACACGACCTCGCCTACATCGCGATGGAGTTCCTGAAGGGCAAGGACCTGGCCGCGCACACCAAGCCCGATGCGCTGCTGCCGCTGAACACGGTGCTCGGCATCGCTGCCCGGGTCGCCGAGGCGCTGGCCTACGCCCACAGCAACAACGTGGTGCATCGCGACGTGAAGCCGGCGAACATCATGTACGAGCCGGTGTCCGACCAGGTGAAGGTCACCGACTTCGGCATCGCGCGCATCACCGATGCCAGCCGTACCAAGACCGGCATGGTGCTGGGCACGCCGTCGTACATGTCGCCCGAACAGCTGTCCGGCCGCAAGATCGATGGCAAGTCCGACCTGTTCTCGCTGGGCGTGATGCTGTATCAGCTGTCGTGCGGGCAGCTGCCGTTCAAGGGCGAATCGATGGCGCAGCTGATGTTCCGGATCGCCAACGAGGCGCCGCCTCCGATCCAGTCGATCCGGCCCGACGTGCCCGCCTGCCTGATATCGGTGCTGGATGTCGCGCTGTCCAAGCAGCCCGAGCAGCGCTTCCAGAGCGGCGACGAAATGGCTGCGGCGCTGCGTGAATGCCAGAAGGCTCTGTCATGATTTCTCCGTGTTGCTTTCCCCTCCACAACCAGCCCTCTTCCGGGCGTCCCTCCTGATGACCGACCTGACCAGAGCGCTGAAGATGGCGAGCAGTACCGACCCGGGCATGGTTCGTTCCCACAACGAAGACAGCCTCGCCATCGACGCCGATATCGGGCTGGCCGTGCTGGCCGATGGCATGGGCGGATACAACGCCGGCGAGGTCGCCAGTGGCATCGCCGTCGCGCTGATCCGCGAAGAGGTACGCAAGGCGCTCGCCGACGCCGATACGTCCCACCGCGAGGCCTCGCCGGTGCTTCGTGCCGAGCGCGTGCTGCGCGAACAGTGCACCCGGGCCAACGCGTCCATCTTCCAGTCGGCGTTGAACCAGCCGCAGTACGCCGGCATGGGCACCACGCTGGTGACCGCGCTGTTCACCGACAACCAGGTGACCGTCGCGCACATCGGCGACTCCCGCCTCTACCGGCTGCGCGGGGACGGTTTCGAGCAGATCACGCGCGACCACTCGCTGCTGCAGGAGCAGATCGACAGCGGCATGATTTCCAAGGAAGACGCGCGCCACTCGATGAACAAGAACCTGGTCACGCGCGCCCTGGGCGTCGACCCGGAGGTCGAGGCCGAGGTGCACAGCTACGAGGCGTCGCCGGGCGACATCTACCTGCTGTGCTCCGACGGGCTGTCCGACATGGTCCCCGAGCCGGAGATCCACAGCA
>JBILGF010000086.1:0-8899 GCA_044351195.1 Burkholderiales bacterium | reverse complement strand
TCCGGAGTCGCGATCGATGGCCAGTGTCAGCTGGGTCATGTCGTTCGAGCCGATGGAGAATCCGTCGAAGTACTCGAGGAACTCGTCTGCCAGCAGCGCGTTGGAAGGTATTTCACACATCATGATCAGGCGCAGGCCGTCCTTGCCCCGCTCGAGGCCGTTCTCGGCGAGCAGCGCGATCACCTTCCGGCACTCGTCGAGCGTGCGGATGAACGGGATCATGATCTCGACGTTGGTCAGGCCCATCTCGTTGCGCACCTTGCGCATCGCGAGGCACTCGAGCTCGAAGCAGTCGCGAAAACCCGGCGCGACATAGCGCGAGGCACCGCGGAAGCCGAGCATCGGATTCTCTTCGTGCGGCTCGTAGTTCGGCCCGCCGATCAGCCCGGAATACTCGTTCGACTTGAAGTCGGACAGGCGCACGATCACCGGCTTCGGGAAGAACGCCGCACCCAGCGTACCGACCCCTTCGGCCATCTTCTCGACATAGAAGTCGCGCGGGCTGGCGTAGCCGGCCGAGCGCTCCTCGACGGCCCGCTTGAGATCGGACGGCAGGTTCGGGTAGTCGAGGCAGGCCTTCGGGTGGATGCCGATCATCCGCGCGACGATGAACTCGAGCCGGGCCAGGCCGACGCCCGCATTGGGCAGGCGCTGGAACTCGAACGCGAGTTCGGGATTGCCCACGTTCATGCTGATCTTGACCGGAGGTTCCGGCATGCGGTCGAGCGGCACGTCGCTGATCGCAGTTTCGAGGATGCCGCGATAGACATTGCCGGTATCGCCCTCGGTGCACGAGACGGTGACCAGTTCGCCGTTGTGCAGCACGGTTGTCGCATCGCCGCAACCGACCACCGCAGGAATGCCGAGTTCCCGCGCGATGATCGCCGCATGGCAGGTACGCCCGCCACGATTGGTGACGATCGCCGAGGCGCGCTTCATCACCGGCTCCCAGTCGGGATCGGTCATGTCGGTCACCAGGATATCGCCCGGCTGGACCTTGTCCATTTCCTTCGCGGAGGCGATCAGGCGCACCGGGCCGCTGCCCACCTTCTGCCCGATTGCACGCCCGGAGGTGAGCAGTTCGGACTTCTGCTTGAGCCGGTAGCGGCGCAGGGTATCGACTTCCGCATTGGCCTTCACGGTCTCGGGACGAGCCTGCAGGATGTAGAGCTTGCCGTCTTCGCCATCGCGCGCCCACTCGATGTCCATCGGCCGGCCATAGTGCGCCTCGATCTTCATCGCGTCGCGGGCGAGGTCCTCGACTTCCGCATCGGTGATCGAGAAGCGGCGGCGCTCACCCTCGCGCACATCGACGGTCTTCACCGACCGGCCCGCTTCGCGCGCATCGGTGAAGACCATCTTGATCGCCTTGCCGCCCAGCGAGCGGCGGATGATCGATACCTTGCCCGCCGCCAGCGAGGGCTTGTAGACATAGAACTCGTCCGGGTTGACCGCTCCCTGCACGACGGCCTCGCCCAGCCCGTAGGACGAGGTGATGAACACCACCTTGTCGAAGCCGGACTCGGTGTCGAGCGTGAACATCACGCCAGCCGCCCCCGTGTCCGAGCGCACCATGCGCTGGATGCCGGCCGACAGCGCGACCTCGGCATGCACATACCCCTTGTGCACCCGGTAGGCGATCGCCCGGTCGTTGTAGAGCGAGGCAAACACGTGGCGCATCGCGGCGATCACGTTGTCGGCGCCATGGATGTTCAGGAAGGTTTCCTGCTGACCGGCGAACGAGGCATCGGGCAGGTCTTCGGCAGTGGCCGACGAACGCACGGCCACCGAGACGTCCGGGCCTGCAGCCACAGTCATTTTCTCGTAGGCCTCGACGACCGCCGAGCGCAGCGCCGGCGGCAACGGGGCTGCGGTGATCCAGCCGCGAATCTCGGCACCGGCAGCCGCCAGTGCATTGGTATCGTCGACGTCCAGCCCCTCCATGCGGGCTTCGATGCGTCCGGCAAGCCCTTCATGGGAGAGGAATTCCCGGAACGCATCGGCGGTCGTGGCGAACCCTTCGGGCACCCGCACGCCGAGGTGGGCCAGGCCGCCGATCATCTCGCCGAGCGACGCATTCTTGCCTCCGACCTGCCCCACGTCCGACATGCGCAGCTGCGCGAAGTCGACAACGTACCTGTCCATGGACACTCCCTGTTTCCGGATGAACCGCCGCCGGGGCCGATTGTGCCCGGACGATCGAACACGTATGGTAGCCGATCACCTGGAGGCGCCACATCGATGAATTTACGGCGAACTGCGTTTTTCGTATCCGATCGCACCGGAGTAACGGTCGAAGCGCTGGGACACAGCCTGCTTACCCAGTTCGAGACGGTCGCGTTCTCCGAGGTCACCGTACCGTTCATAGACTCCATCGAGAAGACCCGGCAGCTTGCCGTCCGGATCAACGAAGCGGGACAGCTCGACGGGGCAAGACCGATCGTCTTCAGCACGCTGGTACGCGACGAGCTCGCCGGCGCGCTCCGGGCTTCCACCGATGCCCTGGTGATCAACTGCTTCGAGACCTTCATCTCCCCCCTCGAGGCCGAGCTCGGCACCAAGTCGAGCCACCGCGTGGGCGGCAGCCACAGCGTCGAGGACGTGGTGAGCTACACCCGCCGCATCGAGGCGGTGAACTATTCGCTGATGCATGACGATGGCAGTTCTACCCGCGACTTCAAGGACGCGGACATCATCCTGATCGGCGTGTCGCGCTCCGGGAAGACGCCGACCTGCCTCTACCTCGCGCTCCAGTACGGGGTGCGGGCGGCAAACTATCCGCTGATCCCGGAAGACTTCACCCGCGGCGGCGGCCTGCCGGAAAGTCTGCACGGTTTCCGCAGCCGGCTCTACGGGCTGACCATCTCCCCCCAGCGGCTGCATCGTATCCGCACCGAACGCAAGCCTGACAGCCACTACGCCTCGCTCGAGAACTGTACCTACGAGATCCGCGAGGCCGAGGGCCTGATGCGACAGGCCGGCATAAGGTTCCTCGACGCGACGGCGAAGTCGATCGAGGAACTCGCCTCCACCATCCTGCATGATGCTAATCTTGTAAGGCATCTGTTCTGACCCGCCCTCACGATGCCATCGCCCGACCTGATCGAAACACTCGCACTTGCCTCCGGCCTGGCCTGGGCGAGCGGCATTCGCCTGTACGCAGCGGTATTCTTCGTCGGCGCACTCGGGCGACTCGGGTATCTCGACCTGCCGGCCGACCTGCAGGTCCTGTCCCATCCGCTGGTGATCGCCGTCAGCGCGCTGCTGTTCGTGGTCGAGTTCGCCGCCGACAAGGTGCCGGGGCTCGATTCGCTGTGGGATGCGGTGCACACCTTCATCCGCATCCCGGCCGGTGCGCTGCTCGCCGCAGGCGCGCTCGGACAGCACGACCCGGCCATCACGCTGGTGGCCGCGCTGCTCGGTGGCACCCTCGCCTCCGGTGCGCACCTGACCAAGGCGGCCAGCCGGGCGCTGATCAACACCTCGCCCGAGCCGTTCAGCAATGTCGCCGCCTCGACCACCGAGGACGCGCTGGTCATCGGCGGCCTGTGGGCAGCCCTGTTCCATCCTGCCGCCTTCCTCGGCCTGCTGCTGCTGTTCGTGGCGGGCGCGCTGGTGCTGCTGCCGCACCTCTGGCGCGGGCTGCGCAAGGTATTCCTGCGCGTATCGGCCCTGCTCGGCGGCGGGGGCTCCGCCCCGCGGCCGCAGTAGCGCCCTCGCGCGGCCCTCAGTCGCAGCGACCGGTCGAACCGGCCGCGCAGCGCCGGCCGTCGGTCCAGATCGCGTTGTCCAGCCTGGCCCCTACGAAACGGGCGCCTTCGGTACGGGCATTGCGCAGGTCGGCGAAGCTCAGGTCTGCGTCTGCCAGCGAAGCAGCCGTGAGATCGGTCCCGGTCAGCCTGGCCCCGAACAGCCGGGCCTCTGACAGGATCGCGCCCTCGAGGCTGGCACCCGACAGGTCGGCATAGGAAAGATCGGCCTTGCTCAGGTCGGCACCGGTCAGGCGTACGCCCGCCAGGCGTGCACCACCCAAGGCCGCACCCACGAGCCTGGCATTCGGGCGTTCGCAACCGGCCCAGTCGACCCCGGGGGCCGCAGGCGCTGCGCAATCGGCGACCCGGGATGCCAGCGACACCGCAATGGTGCTCGGCTCACGTTGCCATACCGCCAGGCCGGCGACCGTCACCCCCAGGAGGATCATCGGAATCCACCACCCACGCCACGTGCCGGATCGTGCGTAGGCCCCGGCCAGGTCGCGCCGCAGCCTGCGCCAGATCACGACCTGGAGCAGTTCGCGCTGGCGCCGCCGCTCGTCCAGGGACCGCCGCTCGTCCGCGCCGGCGAGTTCCTCGGCTGTGGGGGTCTCCTCCCCCGGGCGGCGGCGGGACCTCGCGCGACAGCGGTTCGATCGCGGCAAGGATCTCGGGCTGCTTCCTGAGCGGTTGCCACGTCCGTCCATCCTGGCTTGCCGGATCGTCCCAGCTGAAGCGTCCGAGCAGCAGGCAGTCCACCACCACCTGCCTCGGATGCGGCCCGAGCAGCTTGCCGTCGTGACGGACATACCATAGGGGCTGGTGCTTCATCGTTCGTCCACCGCGCAGGTACGGAAGCCGGCATACACGTCGCGCCGGTCGGGCGTGAAGAAATTGCGCCAGGTATTCCGGATCATGCTCGCGTCGGTGGCGAAGCTGCCACCGCGCAGCACGCGATGGGTTCCGAACCATGGCTGCGAGTATTCACGATACGGGTCAGGCCGGAAGCCGGGATAGCCTTCGAAGACACTGGCCGTCCATTCCCAGACGTTGCCGGTCATCTGCCGGCAACCGTGCAGACTGTCGCCATGCGCGAAAGCATCCACCGCGGCGACGCGATCCATGCCTGCTGCCGGATGCCAGAGGTTCGCCAGCGCGAGGGCCGGTGCGGCGTCGCCCCACGGATGGCGCCTTTTCAGCCCTGGTGCGCCGGAACCTGCGGTGGCTGCGGCGAACTCCCATTCCGCCTCGCTCGGCAAGCGCCGGCCGGCCCATCGGCACCAGGCCTCGGCCTCATGGGCGTTCACGTGCAGCATCGGCTCCTCGGGACGCAACGCCCTCCACGTGTCGTTGCAACGGACTTCCCATCCCTGCCGCGCGAGCATCGGCCGCCAGTAGACCGGGGCCACTGCGCATGCAGCCCCGCGCCAGGCCAGGCCTGCCGCGCTCCACCAGCGCGGGTCGAGATAGCCGCCGGCATCGACGAACTCGGCGAACTCGGCGCAGGTCGTGGCATGGCGGGCGATCGAGAACGGCGCGACTGTCACCGGGTGTGCCCACTTCTCGTTGTCGAACACGAAATGCGCGCCAGGGTGCGCGCCCAGCATGAAGTCGCCGCCGGCGATCCATGCGTCGCCAACGCTGAGCCCCGAGCCTGGCGTGCCGCGCATCGGGGGCTGCGCCACCTCGCTCGTCGCGTGCCCGTCGCAGGCAATGCCGGCCGACCCGGCATCGGTGCCCATCCTGCGCAAGGCCGGGTAGCCCAGGGCCTGCCCGCTGCAGGCGAACGCTTCCGCATGCATCTGCTCGTGCTGTGCACAGACCGTTGCATGGAACGCGAGATCCGTGGCGTCGAGATCGCCTGCGGCCCGGTCACCCATACGATCGACACGTTCCAGCGCGCGTTCCAGGACCTGTGCGAGATAGGCGCGGGTCACATCGAGCGTCGGCAACGGCAGCGTCCAGCGGGTGGCATGGGCGACGGCCGACGAGTCGTACAGCGCGTCAGCCCCCGGCAGCATCGACGGGGCGAGCGTGCCATCGGGCCGGGCTCGCAGCAGCCAGCGTTCCTGGAACCAGGCCAGATGGCCGAACTCCCACAGCGGCGGATTGACGATCGCGAGCATGGGGCCGAGCATCGCGTCGTGCGCCAGGCCGTCGAGCAGCGCCAGGGTGCGCCTGCGCGCGGTGCGCAGCGCCAGGCTGCACGCTGCCGCAGACCCCGGCTCGACCGCCGGCCCGGCAACCGCCGGCGCCGGCGCTGGCGCGCTGTGCGGGCTGTTCATGCGTTGACCTGCTCCCTGGACATTCGATTCCGCGTGGCCAGACACATCGGCCCGACGCCATTACACTTGCGAGTCTACCCGTTTGGCTGGAAATTCCGGACTTGCAGATTGCCCTCGTCACCCCGGCTCCGCCGGCCTCCCGCGCGGGAAACCGCAACACGGCGCTGCGCTGGGCGCGCCTGCTGCGCCAGTGCGGCCACACGGTACGCATATGCACCGCATGGCGACCGGCGGCCGAAGACCCGGCGGAAGCCCGTGCGCCATCCGACCTGATGCTCGCACTGCACGCCCGGCGCAGCCATGCATCGCTGCTGCGCTTCAGGCAGGCCGCCCCCGGGCGCGCCCTGGTGCTTGTACTCACCGGCACCGATGTCTATCGCGACATCATCGACGACGCCGAGGCGCAGCGGTCGCTGCACATGGCCGACAGCCTGGTGGTGCTGCAACGCTGCGCGATCGCCGAGTTGCCGCAGGCACTCCATGCACGGACCTTCGTCGTGCACCAGTCCGCGACGGCGGCGCGCAATGCCCACCCGCTGCGCCGGTCCTTCGAATTGTGCGTCGTCGGGCACTTGCGCGAGGAGAAGGACCCTCTGCTGGCGGCGCGGGCACTGGCGCGGGTTGCGCCGGCATCGGCCGGGACGCTGCCACTGCGCGTGACCCAGGTCGGTCGCGCACTGGACCCGGAACTGGCAGCGGCGGCACGTGCGGCAATGGAGGCCGACAGCCGCTATCGCTGGCTCGGTGAGGTGGCACCCGCGCAGGCACGACACCTGATTGCCCGCTCGCGCGCGATGATCATCAGCTCGCGGATGGAAGGCGGTGCCAATGTGGTGTCCGAAGCCATTGCTGCAGGCACGCCGGTAATCGCCTCGCGCATCCCGGGCAACCTCGGCCTGCTGGGCAGCGACTGGCCAGCCACCTTCCCGGTGGGGGACGACGCGGCACTCGCCCGCCTGATTGTCCGCGTGTCGACGGAACCCTCGTTCCTGCAGTCGCTGCGCCACGCCATCGCGGCGCGCGCCTGGATCGCCGACGTCGATCAGGAGCGTGCTGCGCTCGCAGCTGCGGTGGATGCAGCCGTCGCCTCGGCACCTGCCAGCCGGTAGACATGCAGCACCGAGCCGGTCGCATCGTCGATCTCGACGCGGGCCGAGGCAGGGACACCGGGAACTTCGAAGCTGTTGCTGATGAACAGGGTACCGGGGCGCATCTCGGCCACGACCTTGCGCCACAGACGGGCCATCGGCACGGGCGACAGATAGGCATACACGACATCGGCATCCGACCGGTCGTGCTGCCAGAGATCGTGGCGCAGCACGGTCACCGGGTTCGCCGACAGCAGGCAACGCAGCCGGCTGATCATGTACGGCAGCCAGGCCGTCTCCAGCCCCAGGCATACCCGGGTCGGGTGTTCCCGCGCGACGGTCGACACCACCCCGCCGAGGCCGCAGCCGATGTCCACGAAATGCAGCGGACGATCCTGCGGCAGGATATCCAGCAGCCGCGCGCGTGCCGCGCGACTGCTGAGAAACAATGGCACCCGTTCGCGCAGCGCGTTGCCGTTGGTCAGCGCCAGCAGCGCGGCGCATCCGGCATGGATCCATGGCGGTGCCGACACCTGGCTCAGCAGCAGCGCCGCCGGGGCGAACAGTCCGTGCATCACCACCCACCACGGTGCCTGCGCAACGACGGTAGCCAGCAGCACCGCAATCGTCGCCTGCACGAGAACCCAGAACAGCCAGGGCGCATCGAGCGCGGCGGCACTGGCGATGCAGCAGGCAGCGATGGTGAATACGCTCGCCGTCCCCTGCACCAGTAACGCGGCCAGCGCCGGGGGAAGCCGGTCGATCCTGCCCACGAGCGTCCGGTACCCGAGGATGGCACCCTGTGGCAGTAGTTGCAGGCCACGCAGTCGATCGCCCGTCCGGGACGTCGCCGGCCCCGGGGCAGGTCGATGGACGATACCGGGCAGCGGGACGGTTTCATCGGGCAGGCGTCCCGGACACGGCCGGGCTGGCGCCCGGTGGTGCCGCCGGCGCGGCCGATTCGGCGGTGATCGCCCGCTCGGTCCGGCGGTTGAGCACGATGATGCTGATCCGCCGGTTCACCGCATCCAGCGGTAACGCACCGGGGAAGCCCACGGCCGAGGCCAGGCCGACCACGCGCAGGACTTTCGAATCCGCCATGCCTGAGGCAATCATCCCGCGCCGGGCTGCGTTGGCGCGGTCGGCCGACAGTTCCCAGTTGCTGAATCCGCGCTCGCCGCTGCCGAAGCTCGCCGCGTCCGTGTGCCCCGACAGGCTGACCCGGTTGGGTACGTCGTTGAGGATGATCCCGATCTCGCCCAGCAGATCGCGGGTATAGGCAGCGAGGGTGCTGCTGCCGGTGGCAAACATCGGCCGGTTCTGCTCGTCGACGATCTGGATGCGCAGGCCCTCCGGTGTCAGGTCCACAAGGATCTGTTTGCGGAACGGGGCCAGCTTCGGGTTGGCTTCGATCGCCTGCTCGAGCTTTTCCTTCAGCTCTGCAAGCCGGGCCGCCTCGCGCGCGTCGAGTTCGGCATCCAGCGCGTTCTCGTCGAGCTGCCGTGGCTCGACATCGCCCTTGTGCACCTGCCCGGCGCGCGCCGTGAGGTCGGTCCCGCCGCCGGGAATCACGCTCTTCGCATCGCCCGTGGATGAACCACCCATGAGTGCGGTCCGCAGCGGCGTGTTGAAATACTCCGAGATGCCCTTGAGATCACCCTTGCTGACCGAGCCGAGCAGCCACATCAGCAGGAAGAAGGCCATCATCGCAGTCACGAAATCGGCATAGGCGATCTTCCAGGCGCCCCCGTGCTTGGCATGGCCGCCCTTCTTG
>JBILGF010000150.1:0-7191 GCA_044351195.1 Burkholderiales bacterium | reverse complement strand
CACGCCGATCAGTGCCCCGGCACCCATGGCGGCAAGCCACATCGCATGGTAGGCGGCACGGGTCTCTGCGATGTAATGCTCGCCGGTCTTCGCGGCATTCTCGGCCACTCGCCTTGCGAGCATCGATACCCCGACACCGACATGGCTGCGCAGGCTGGTGCGCTGGCTCTCCGCGGCAAGTGCCGAGCGCACCAGCACGCTCCAGCGCTCGACCACGTCCTGGCGCGCGTCGGCGTGGTCATGCACCAGGCCCGCGTCGAGCAGGTGGCCGAGATCGCTGATCCGGTGCAGCGTCTGCTCGCTGCGCAGCAGTGCGTAGGACAACCGTACGCTGGTGCCCTGTGCCGCGGCCAGGCGCCGGGCGCGGCCGATCACGGATTGACACTGGTCGATCAGCACCTGCACTTCCGCACTGTCCAGTGCATGCACGGCTGGATCGGACAGACGTGCGCGCAGCGCATCCACATAGCGCTGGCTCGCGCCAGCCAGGCCGCGGAAGCAGGCCGCAAAACCCGCGAACTCCGGGCCGAGTCGACCGAACTCCCCTTCCACGTCCGTGCCGCCGATCCGGTAGGACAGGATCAGCAGTGCCTCGAGCAGCTGCCCGGAAACCACCCTCGCCATGGCCTCGTCGGCCGACCGGTCACGAGCGATCAACTGCCAGAAGCGGCGCGACAGGCCGGCCGGCAGTGCAGAGAGCCAGACCCAGTCATGTCGCCGGTGGAACACCTGGCGCAGCGCACCGCGCAGGTCGTGGGGATCGGGAACGTCGGGCAGAAGCCGGTCGGCAACGATGCGGCCCAGCTCGGTAAAGAAACCGGTGTTCGGCAGGATGCCGCTGTCGGCGAAGAATCCGACCAGACGGCGGGTCGAGAGCAGATGCAGTACATGGTGCCGCACCTGCGCCACGCGGGCAGGATCGGCTTCCAGCAGTTCGATCACCGCCGTGTAGCGCAGGCCAGGCCCCTCGATGTCGCGCGAGCTGCGCGGCCGCACGAACGCAAACAGCGCCGCCAGCGCGGTAGCCGGGTCGACGGACGCGTCGGCGAACGGCGCCAACGCGTCAGCCGCAGCCTGGGGCATCGGCCGGGCTGGAGTGCCGCTGGACCCTGCCATCACTGGCCCTTTCGCTCGGCGCCCTCGCTGCCCGCAGGCACCAGCTTGGGCGCGGACGGATCGCTGAAGTAGTGCGGCGACATGATCTGCACGCCACGCTCGTTGAACACGTCGAGCAGGTGCTGATGCAGCGTGGCCAGCACCTCTGCACGCGGTCTCGGCTGGCTGGGCACGGCCTGGCAGACAAGCCGGTACTCGACATAGAAATCGGACAGAGCGGTCTCGAACACGCGCGGTGCGGGTGTGCTCAGCACGCCAGGCGTGCGCCGCGCAGCCTCGAGCATCATCGACTCGACCTCCCGCCAGGGCGTGTCGTAGCCGATCGTGAGCGTGGTGTCGACCACATAGCCAGCCCCCTGCACGGTCCTGGAGTAGTTCTTGGTCACCGCATTGAGCAGCATCGCATTGGGCATGGTGACTTCCTCGCCCATGCCGGTGCGGATGCGCGTGGTGAAGGTGCCCATCTCGGAGACCGTGCCCTCGTGGTCGGCGACCCGTACGTATTCTCCGACACGCAGCGTGCGCGAATACATCAGGATGAGCCCGCTCGCGCCCTGCCCGACCAGGCTCGCGCCGCCGACGGTAAGCATCAGGCCGATCAGTACCGACATGCCCTTGAAGGCCTCGCTCTGCGCACCCGGCAGGTAGGGATAGGCCATCACGATGGCGAACAGCCACACGCCGATGGTGAACAGTACCCGCGTGGGCCGAACCGTGTCGGTATCGAGCCACCCGAGCGCACCCGCCGCCGTGCCAGCACGATCGAACAGCGGCGCGGCCATGCCGATCGCGGCGCGCGCCAGCATGAAGATGACCACCGCCACCATGAGGTCGGGCAGCGCGCCAAGCACACCGTGGCCGATGTCCCACACGATGCCGAACAGGTAGGCTGTCAGCTGCTCGCCCCACGGACGCGTATAGGGGAATCGCCCGAGCACGAAACTCAGCCACTCGTAGGCGAACAGCGCCAGCAGCAGCCAGGTCACGATCGTGATGGCGGCGCGGGCGGCATCCACCAGTTTCCCCGGTTGCAGCAGTTGAGCATCACCGATGCGCAATGCATCAGCCCTGGCCACGATCAGCGCCCGCACGCGCGCACGTAACGTGCGCCGCGTCCGCAACACGCCCCAGGCAAGCATCAGGAGCACCACCGTCGCGGCCAGTGCCTGCGCCAGACCACGCAGCAACAGCGCACGGTCCCGCCCTTCCCGCGTCTCGGCAGCCACCTGCCGCAGCGCTTCGAGCGAACGCGCGGTTGCCGCCTCGAGCGTATCGCCGCGCAGGCGGTCGGCGTCCTCCGGCAGCAGGATCATGGCGAACCGACCGTCGACCAGGATCACCGACCCCAGCGGCTCGGGCCGCGACGAGATCACCCCCGGCCCACCGAGGGCGAACAGTTCCTGCAAGGTCTGCCGCGCACGCCGCGCACGATCCTCTGGCGGCGCCCCGAGAAAAGGCGCACGCAAGGTCGCCACGGTACGGTTGAACACCACCACCGGTGCCTCGCGCATCGCGGCGGCAGGCGCCGGCGCTACCGCAGCCGATACCGCGCCCCCTGGCAACGACAGACCGAGCAGCAGGAGCAGCAGAGCGAAGGCAGGTGCAATCATGGGGAAGGGACCACGGACAGGCCTGATCGGCACGCTACGATGATATCGGCAGCGGCGTGACGCGCGCTTGCCGGTCGTGCCGGAAATGTACCCCGGTGGCTCGCCTTCAGGGTGAGCATTCGAGCGGTTGCTGCAACGACGCCGGTGCAGATGGCGTCCCCAGGGGGATTCGAACCCCCGTTACCGCCGTGAAAGGGCGATGTCCTAGGCCTCTAGACGATGGGGACGAGGCGTGATGCGGACGCTACGGATCAGAACTGCTGTTGCGTGAAACTGTTGCGTAAGTCTGTTGCGGGTGAATCTGTTGCCGGAACTTCGCGTTATTGGTGGAGGTAAGCGGGATCGAACCGCTGACCTCTTGCATGCCATGCAAGCGCTCTCCCAGCTGAGCTATACCCCCACACGAGAGGCGCGAATTATACGCAGGCCAGCGCGCGCATGTAAACATGCATGCGGTTGAATGTTAGATTGGCAGCATCGAAATACCCTTCCCCAGTACCTCGACGGACACCCGCAAGATGCCGACAGCACCCGCCACCGCCCTCGACTGCCCTGCATCCGTGTTCGCCGACGCCACCCGTGACGCGATGCCGATCGCAACCGGCCTGTTCGAAACCATCGCTGCGGTCACCGGCGACGGCGTAGGCATGGCCCGCGAACCCTACAGCGCCAACGAACAGAAGGCGTCCGACCTGCTCGAGGCAAAGGCGGGCGACCTCGGTCTCGAGATACACAAGGATGTGTTCGGCAACCTGTACATGACCCTGCCTGGCCGTGACCGCAGCGCCCCGGGCTGGATCACCGGCTCGCACATCGACTCGGTGCCCAGCGGCGGCAACTTCGACGGTCTCGCCGGCGTGGTGGCCGGCCTCACTGCGGTGGCGGCACTGCGCGCGGCCGGCCTCGTACCGGCCACCGACATCACGGTGATGGGCGTGCGTGCCGAGGAGGCCAGCGCGTGGTACGCAGGCGCGCACGGAGGCCATATCGGCAGCCGCTCGGCGCTGGGCATCCTGCCGCCGGCCGAACTCGACTCGGCGATCAACAGCCGCACCGGAAGCACACTGCGCGCGCACATGGCCGCCGCAGGCTTCGCGCCCGAGCGCGTCGCGCTCGGCCAGGGCACGCTTGATCTCTCGCGCTACCGCGGCTGGCTGGAACTGCACATCGAACAGGGGCCGGTGCTGGAGCGGCTCGGGCTACCGGTGGGCGTGGTCACGGCGATCCGCGGTTCTGCCCGCGCGCGCAGCTGCCGCTGCACCGGCGCCTACACCCACTCGGGCGCAGTGCCCCATGAATACCGCAGCGATGCGGTGCTGGCCACCGTCGAACTCGTGCACCTGATCGAGCAGGAGGCGACGCGCCTGCGCGCTTCGGGCGGCGATCTCACCTGTACGGTGGGCAAGCTGTTCACCGACGCCGCCCTGCATTCGATCACCAAGGTGCCGGGACAGGTCGACTTCTGCCTCGAGTACCGCAGCCAGGCGCGGTCAGTGCTCGACCACATGTC
The DNA here is from genome assembly GCA_044351195.1 of Burkholderiales bacterium. Taxonomy (GTDB): domain Bacteria; phylum Pseudomonadota; class Gammaproteobacteria; order Burkholderiales; family CAIKXV01; genus CAIKXV01. The sequence continues at coordinate 2,955 of JBILGF010000150.1, read as the reverse complement.
CGACTTCGCGCGCAGCCAGGCCGCCCGCATCGCGGCCGAGCGGCGGGTGGCCTTCGAGCTGGGCAGCTTTTCGCCGCAGGATCCGGCCACGATGGACCCGGACTTCCGCGCCGCGCTCAACCGGGGCGCGGCCGCGCTGGGTATCCCCGTGATGGACATCCCGAGCGGTGCCGGTCACGACGCCCAGGACTTCGTGCATGCCGGCCTGCCGGCGGCGATGATCTTCGTACGCAACGCCAATGGCAGCCACAACGCGAACGAGGCGATGGACTACGCCGACTTCGAACGGGGCACCCGCCTGCTCGCCTGGATGATGGCGCAGTAGGGCCGCGCCGCAGGGCTGGCGCCGCGCGGCCTCACGGCGCGACCGCAGCGGCCCCGCTCAGGCCAGGTAGCGCTCCAGCCGCCCCAGCACCCGCGCGCGCGGCGACAGGGCGATCACCGCGTCGAGCGACGGCGTCTGCCCGGTGCCGGCGATGATCGCGCGCAACGGCATCATCAGCTGCGGCAGCTTGAGCGAATGCTTCGCCGCGCTGCGCTTGACCAGCGCGCCGATCTCCTCGCGCGTCCAGTCGAGCGTCGCCAGCTCGTTCGCCAGCTCGCGCAGCGGCCCGCGCACGGCATCGGTGACATGCTGGGCCAGCAGCTCCGGCGTGGGCTCGGCCGGCGCATAGAGCAGACGCGCGCCATCGGCCAGCTCGACCAGCGTGCGCGCGCGGTCCTTGAACAGCTTCACCGCTTCGAGCGGCAACGGCCCGTCGACCAGCGACACTCCCGCGGCTTCCAGCCGCTGCGCGACCTCACGGCCCAGGCGCGCATCGTCGGCCCCCTTGATGTACTCGTGGTTCATCCAGCCGAGCTTCTCGGGGTTGAACTGCGCGGGCGAGCGGCTGATATGGCGCAGGTCGAACCACTCGACCAGCTGGGCGGTGCTGAACACCTCGTCGTCGCCATGCGACCAGCCCAGGCGCGCGAGGTAGTTGACCAGCGCCTCGGGCAGGTAGCCCTCTTCGTGGTACTGCATCACGCTGACCGCGCCATGCCGCTTGGACAACCGCTCGCCATCGGCGCCGAGGATCATCGGCACATGGGCGAACAGCGGTAGGCTCGCGCCCAGCGCGCGATAGACGTTGATCTGGCGCGGCGTGTTGTTCACGTGGTCGTCGCCGCGGATCACGTGCGTGATGTTCATGTCGAGGTCGTCGACCACCACCCCGAAGTTGTAGGTCGGCACACCATCGGCGCGCAGGATCACGAAATCGTCCAACTCGGCGTTGGCGAACGAGATCGGCCCCTTGACCAGGTCGTTGAAGACAACCTCGCCACCGATCGGGTTCTTCAGGCGCACCACCGGCGGCACGTCCGGCGGCGGCGTACGCGTCGAATCGCGCCAGCGGCCGTCATAGCGCGGCTTCTCGCCGCGCGAGCGCTGCGCTTCGCGCATCTCGTCGAGTTCCTGCTTCGACGCGTAGCAATGGTACGCATGGCCTTCGCGGATCATCCGCTCGGCGATCTCCTGGTAGCGCGCGAGGCGCTGCATCTGGAATTCCGGTCCCTCGTCCCAGTCGATGCCGAGCCACGACAGGCCGTCGAGAATGGCCTGCACCGAGGCCTGGGTCGAGCGCTCGAGGTCGGTGTCTTCGATGCGCAGCACGAACTTGCCGCCGTGCTTGCGGGCATAGGCCCAGGAGAACAGCGCAGTGCGCGCACCGCCGATATGAAGATAGCCGGTCGGGCTGGGGGCGAAACGGGTACGGATGGTGGTCATGTCGACTCTGGCGAAGAAGGCGGGACAGTGCGCAGGGGTGACGGCTGGGCAACCGAGGCAGGCGGGCGCGCCCTGCCCCGACCCTCGCCGGCGGAGACCGACAGGGTCAGTCCAGCTGCACCTTCGCAGTCTCGATCACCTTCTTCCAGCGCGCATGCTCGGTGCGCACATGGGCGGCAAACTGGGCGGGCGTGCTGCCCACCGCCTCGGCGCCCTGGGATGCGAAGAACTCCTGCAGCTTCGGCGTGCGCAGCGCGGCCACCGCGTCGGCGTTGGTGCGCTTCACCACCTCGGGCGGCACGCCGGCGGGCGCCCACATGCCCAGCCACACCATCACCTCGAGGTCGGGGAAGCCCTGCTCGGCGGCGGTGGGGATATCGGGCAGCGAGGGCGAGCGGCGCGGGCCGGCCAGTGCGATCGCCCGCACCTTGCCGGACTTCACATGCGGCAGCGCGGTGAGCAGCGTGTCGAACATGAAGGAGATGTGGCCGCCGAGGAGATCGTTGGTGGCAAAGGCCGAGCCCTTGTAGGGCACGTGCTGCAGTCGAATGCCGGACCCGGCCTGCAGCAACTCGCCCGCCAGGTGGTTGTTCGCCCCGCTGCCGTTGGAGCCGTAGGTGAGCTCGTTCGGGCGCTTGCGCGCGAGCGCCACAAGTTCGCGCAGGTTGCGTACCGGCAGCGCGTTGTTCACCACCAGCACGTTCGGAGTGGTAGCCACCTCGGTGATCGGCACGAAATCCTTCAGCGGGTCGTAGGCGAGCTTGAGGTAGAGATGCGGCGCGATCGTGTGCGTGCTGACCGAGCCGGTCATCAGCGTGTAGCCGTCGGCCGGCGCGCGCGCGGCGACTTCGGTACCCAGCGTACCGCCGGCCCCGGGGCGGTTCTCGATCACCACCGGCTGACCCCAGGCGTCGGACAGGCGCTGCGACACCTGCCGCGCGGCGATGTCGGTGGCCCCGGCCGCGGGGAACGGCACGATCATGCGTACCGGCTTGACGGCCCAGGCCTGCGCCAACGCATCACCCGCGCCGAGCACGGACAATACAGCCACGGCCAGGGCCACGGGAAGGAAGGCACCCCGCGCGCGCAGGCGGCGGGCAGGCAGACGATGTCGGAAAGGATTCACGGCAGGCTCCGCAGGATGATGAGGACGGAAGTGTGCATCATTCCACGCGTGGCCACACACC
>JBILGF010000513.1:0-2537 GCA_044351195.1 Burkholderiales bacterium | reverse complement strand
CCAGGCGAACTCGTCATCGCGCATCCACTGCAGCATCACCGGCCGGCCCGGTACGGCGCGCGCCAGCAGGACTGCATCGAGCGCGGCATCGTCCGCGCCGTTGTGTCCGTAGCAGCCCGGGCCGTCGACATGGTGTGCCACCACCGATTGCAGCGGCAGGCCGAACACCTGGGCCAGTTCGCGCTGCAGCGGATACACGCCCTGGCTGTGCGTCCACACCTCGATACTGCCGCCATCGAAGGTCGCCAGTGCCGTCGAGGGGCCGAGCGAGGCATGGGCGATGTACGGCTTCGAGTAGCGTGCCTCGAGCGTGGCATGCGCGCGGGCCAGTGCCGCCTCGTCGCGGCGCTCGACGATCACCGTGTCGGTCGTCTCGCGAGTCTCGAGGAAGCGGTACACGTCGGTCGCGTCGGTCGGGATCGGCTGCTCGGTCCAGCGGGAAGCGGCGATCATCGCCTTGCGCGCCTTCACCGCCTGTTCCTCGCGTTCGGCGACCACGCCGAGGAAGTCGCCGTCGCGCACCACCGCGACCACGCCGGGCAGCGCGCGGATCGCTGCCACGTCGATCGACTCGAGCTTCGCGCCGAACGACGGCGGGCGGGCGACCCGGCCATGCAGCATCCCGGGCAGCTTCATGTCGGCGACGAAGCGCGGCCGGCCGAGGAGCTTGTCCGGGATGTCCAGCCGCCGCGTGCTGCGGCCGACCACCGTGTAGCGGGCGACCGGCTTGGGCGGCACCTGTCCGGTGGCCTCGCGGTCGAGCAGGTCGGCATGGGGCAGGTCCCAGTAGCTGGTCTCGCGGATGCGGTCGGCGCCGGTGATGCGGCCGTCCTCGACCACCAGCCGGTCGGCCGGGATGTCCAGCCGGCGGGCGGCCTCGGCGAGCAGCACCGCGCGCACCTCGGCGCAGGCCGAGCGCATCGCGCTGCCGCCCTCGGAGATCGAACGGCTGCCGGAGGTATGGCCCTCGTCGGGCGTGAGCCGGGTGTCGGCGTCGACGATGCGCACCTGCTCGAAGGACAGGTCGAGCTCTTCGGCGGCGATCTGGGTCATCGCGGTGATGATGCCCTGGCCGAGTTCGACGCGGCCGGTGAACACGGTGGCGGTGCGGTCATCGTTGAACTTGACCCAGCGGTCGAGCCGCGGGTTCGCCGACAGCATCGGCGGCACCTTGATCGCGGCGCTCATGCGGGCGCTCCTGCCGACGCGCCTGCGCGCGCGCCCTGGCGCTGGCCCGCGGCCCGCTGGATCGCCCGGATGATCCGCACCTGGGTGCCGCAGCGGCACAGGTTGCGATCCATGGCGTCCTTGATCTCGTCGAGTGTCGGATCGGGCGTTCGCTCGAGCAGGGCGGTGGCCGACATCAGCATGCCGGAGATGCAGTAGCCGCACTGCACCGCCTGTTCATCGAGGAAGGCCTGCTGCAGCCGCGACATCGTGCCCCCGGCCGCGAGACCCTCGACCGTGGTCACCTGCTTGCCTGCGACGGCCCACAGCGGCGTGTCGCAGGCGTTGACCGCATGGCCGTCGAGCAGCACCGTGCAGGCGCCGCACTGGCCCAGGCCGCAGCCGAACTTCGCGCCCGTGAGGTCGAGGTCGTTGCGCAGCACGTAGAGCAGCGGGGTGTCGGCTTCGGCGGGTACGGCATGCTCGGTGCCGTTGACGGTGAAGCGGGTCGGTTCGGTTAGACTCATCGCGAAGGGTGCCGGATCGAACGTGGATGGATGGTGCGCAGGAGTCGGGAAGTAGAAATGAAATCCTCCGCCCGTACAAGCGCCGGTACCGCGTTACAGCGAAGGAGGCAGGCCATGCAGGAAATGAGATCGGAAGTGCGCGACGGCATGCAGGTCGAATGGAACGTGCCGATCACGATGGACGATGGCGTGGTGCTGCGCGCCGACGTGTTCCGCCCGCTCGGCGACGGCCATTACCCGGTGGTCCTGAGCAGCGGCCCGTATGCGAAGGGCCTCGAGTTCGAGGAAGGCTATCCGGCGAACTGGCGACGGCTGGTCAAGGCGGCGCCCGAGGTGCTCGAGGGCTCGAGCAACAAGTACCAGAACTGGGAACTGGTCGACCCCGAGAAATGGGTGCCGGACGGCTACGCCTGCGTGCGGGTCGATTCGCGCGGCGCAGGCTGCTCGCCCGGGGTGATCGACTGCTGGTCGGCGCGCGAGGCGGTCGACCTCGCCGCCTGCATCGAATGGGCAGGCACCCAGGGCTGGAGCAACGGCCGCGTCGGCGTGAACGGCATCTCGTACTACGCGATGAACCAGTGGCAGGTGGCCGGCCTGCGCCCGAAGCACCTGGCCGCCCTGTGCATCTGGGAGGGCTCGTCCGACTACTATCGCGAACTGTCGCGCCACGGCGGCATCCTGTGCGACTTCCTCGATTCCTGGTACCGGCGGCAGGTCACTTCGGTGCAGTACGGCGTCGGTGAGCGCGGTGCGAAGAGCGCGGTGACCGGCGAGCCGGTCGCCGGGCCGGTCACGCTGCCGGAGGCGGAACTCGCGGCGAACCGTGTCGACCTCGGCGGCGAG
>JBILGF010000512.1:0-2542 GCA_044351195.1 Burkholderiales bacterium | reverse complement strand
GGGGATGGGCATGCGACACGTTCTTCACCAGCACGCGGCGCGCGACCAGCGCATCGAACACCGCAGCCGCCCGCGGGATCCGGAACAGCAGGAAGTTGGCGTCCGATGCGAACACCACGACCCCGGGCAGCGCGCGCAGCGCATCGGCGAGCCCGCCCCGGTCGGCGCGGATCGCGCTGGCCTGTGCAGCCAGCGCCGGATAGTTCTCGAGCAGCCGGGTCGCGGCCAGCTGGGTCAGCACATTGACGTTGTAGGGCAGCCGCAGCTTGTCGAGCTGCTCGAGCCAGCCGGATGCGCCGACCAGGAAGCCCAGCCGCAGGCCGGCCATGCCGAGCTTGGAGAACGTGCGCATCACCAGCACGTTGGGCAGGCGCGCGGCGAGCTCGAGGTGGCTGGTGTCGCCGAACGCGTAGTAGGCCTCGTCGACCACCAGCAGGCCGGGGGCGGCGGCGGCGATACGCTCGATGTCGGCACGCGCGAAGGCATTGCCGGTCGGGTTGTTCGGCGTGGCCAGGAACATCACGGCCGGGCGCTCGGCCTCGAGCAGGCGCAGCACGGCATCCACGTCGAGCGAGAAATCGGCGCGCAACGGGCAGGACGCATAGCGCAGGCCGGTGAAGGTGGCGATCATCCGGAACATCACGAAGGTCGGCTCGACCGACGCCAGCACCGCACCGGGTTTTGCCACCGCGAGCGCCAGCAGCTGGATGATCTCGTCCGAGCCGTTGCCGAGCAGGATGTCGCAGTTCGCCGGCACGCCGAGCGCCGTGCGGATCGCAGCCTTCAGCGTGCGCGCATCGGCCTCGGGATAGCGGTTGATCGGCGCGCTGCCGAGCAGCGCGCCGAGTTCGGACACCAGGCCGGCGGGCAGCAGATACGGGTTCTCCATCGCGTCGAGCTTGACCATGCCCGACGCATCGGGAACATGGTAGGCCGACAGCGCGAGCAGGTCGGCGCGGATCAGCGACTGCGGCGTGGCGGCGCCAGCGCCGGACGCAGTATCGCGTTGCGGTTCGCTTCGAGGTTCGCATCCCCGGGCGTTCATCGGCTCGCTCATGATTTCCCTTTGCGCCCCGGCTTCATGCGCAGCTCGGCCGCGCGCGCATGGGCCTCCAGCCCCTCGGCGCGCGCCAGCACGCTGGCGATGCCGCCGAGCGCGTGCGCACCGCGCGGCGTGACCTCGATCACGCTGGTGCGCTTCTGGAAGTCGTACACGCCCAGCGGCGAGGAGAACCGCGCGGTGCGCGCGGTGGGCAGCACATGGTTGGAGCCGGCACAGTAGTCGCCGAGCGTCTCGGAGGTGTAATGCCCGACGAAGATCGCCCCTGCATGGCGGATGCGCTCGACCAGGGGCTGCGGATCACGCACTGCGAGCTCGAGGTGCTCCGGCGCGATGCGGTCGGCGATGGTGCAGGCTTCGGCGAGGCTCTTCACGCGCACCAGCGCACCGCGCGAGGCGAGCGATTTCGCGATCACTTCGCGCCGGGCCATGCCGGGCAGCAGGCGCGCGATCGACGACTGCACCGCGCACAGCAGGCGCAGGCTGGGCGTGAGCAGGATCGACTGCGCCATCTCGTCGTGCTCGGCCTGCGAGAACAGATCCATCGCGATCCAGTCGGGGTTCGCTGCATCGTCGGCGATCACCAGGATCTCGGACGGGCCGGCGATCATGTCGATGCCCACGGTGCCGAACACGCGCCGCTTGGCCGCCGCCACGTAGGCATTGCCCGGGCCGGTGATCTTGTCGACCGCCGGCACGGTTGCCGTGCCGTACGCAAGCGCGGCCACCGCCTGTGCACCGCCGATGGTGAAGGCGCGATCGACCCCGGCGAGCTTCGCTGCGGCCAGCACCAGCGTGTTGCGTTCGCCGCCCGGCGTCGGCACGACCATGATCAGCTCGCCCACGCCGGCCACCTTGGCCGGCACCGCGTTCATCAACAGCGAGGACGGGTAGGCTGCCTTGCCGCCGGGCACGTACAGGCCGGCACGGTCGAGCGGGCGCACCCGCTGCCCGAGCTTCGAACCGTAAGCGTCGGTGAACTGCCATGATCCCGCGACCTGCCGCTCGTGGTAATCGCGGATGCGCGTGTGCGCGGCCTGCAGGGCGCGCCGTTCGGTCGCGCCCAGTGCCTTCCATGCCGCGGACAGCTCGGCCCGGGTGATCTCGAGCGCGCGCGCCGCCCTGACCGGCATGCGGTCGAAGCGACGGGTGTATTCGAGCAGCGCACGGTCGCCGTCGCGGCGCACGTCATCGACGATCTTCGCCACCGCCGACTCGATCGCCGGGTCGGACGAGGCATCGAACGCGGTCAGCTTCGCCAGCGCGGCGTCGAACCCGCGCGCGCCGCTATCGAAGGTGCGCACGAGGGCGGCTGCGGCCAGGCCGGGCCGGTCGCCTGCATCGACAGCCGGGGACTTCGCCCGGGACACACGGCGCTCAGCCATGGGCGGCCTCCAGGCGGCGTGCACGCGCGGCCGCTGCGGCGTGCGCCACGGTATCGATCAGCGGGCGCAGCGCTTCGCGCTTGAGCCGCAACGCGGC
>JBILGF010000511.1:0-2546 GCA_044351195.1 Burkholderiales bacterium | reverse complement strand
CACCAGCGTCACGGTCAGCACGTTCTGCAGCAGGGTGCTCTGTCGGGTGCCCAGGTAGTTGATGCAGGACAGGGCGACGATCAGGATCGCAGCCCAGATCGGCTCGCTGAGCGAACCGAAGTTGGCCCAGCCGAAGCCGTCGAATGCGGACAGCCGGGTCATGTACTGCGCGAACAGGAAGCCGATGGCCGCGATGATGCCGGCCTGGATCACCGTCAGGCGCCCCCAGGCGAACAGGAAGCCGAGTCCCTTGCCGTAGGCGCGGGTCAGGAAGTTGTACTCGCCGCCGGCATCCGGATAGCGCCCGGCAAGCTCTGCGTAGCAGAGCACGCCCAGCAGCGACACCACGCCGCCGATCACCCACAGCGCGATGTACCAGCCGGCGTCGGGCGCGTTGAGCGCCACCAGCCACGGCGTGCCGAAGATACCCACGCCGATCACCATGCCGACCATCAGTGCGGTGGCATCGAAAACCGACAGGGACTGCCTGGGTGCTGCCGAGCCTTGCGACATGCCGTTCCTTCCTTCTGCGGGCGGATCGCGTGGCTGCCGCGTAGCCTGGCCCGGGGTTGTGGTGGTAGTGCGTGGGGTTATGGTGCTGGTGCTGGTGCTGGTGCTGGTGCTGTTGATTCAGGTGCGAATGCCGGACGGACGGGCGATGGTAGCGCCTTCGCACGCCGGGGACCGACCGGCACCTCGACACGGCGCGCCGCGGTGGCGGCACCACCGGACGCCGCCGTCCCGGCTGCGGCCGCGCGCAAGGCGCTCACTGTCCATGTACCGACCAGTTCACCGGCCACCGCCCGCCCCTCGAACACATGCCGCATGCGGCCAGCGGCACCATCGATGATCGCGCTGAGGCGTATCCGGTCGCCCGAGAGCGTCGCCTGCTCCAGCGGGCCGCTGCGGGTGCCCACGCGAACACTGCCGGACAGCATCTGGAAGTTCTGCCGAAGGTCCAGCCGGTAGGATTCGGTCCGGCCTCGGTGGTCGAACCCGCCCTCCCATGTTCCATCGACGAATGCCGGCACGATCCACAGATAGAGCGTGCTGAACGGCGGGCCGAAACCGCGCTCGGCCACGTCGACCTTCGCGGTGGCGTCCGGCCGCCAGTCGCCGAGCGGGAAATCGTGCGACACGATGCGGGTTCCGGCGCGCAGGCGCAGCAGCCTCGGCTGCAACTCCAGCAGCAGGCGGGGCAGCAGGTAGAGCGTGACGACGGTTGCCGGGGACAGGTCGGTCTCGAACAGGTCGCGGCGTTCGAACACCGCGCGCGAACCCACGCCCAGGCGGTTCGCCTCGTCCTTGCTGAGCTGTACCAGGTCGGGATCGAGTTCGACGCCGAGGCCACGCGCACCGAGGCTGCGTGCAGCCTCGATCACCACCCGGCCATCGCCGGACCCGAGGTCGATCACGAAATCGTCCGGCCCGACCTTCGCCAGGCCGAGCATCGCCTTGACCACCGGCCAGGGCGTGGGCACGTAGGGGACGCCACCTGGCGACGGCGTCTCGAAAGCCTGTGCCGCAGCAGGGCCCACCGATGCCGGCAGCGGCGACAAGCCGGCCAGCGCGGCCATCAACAGCAGCGACGCGGCTGATGACGCCAGCGCAGGGCGCCACGGCGGCCGAGATGCGAAGCGCGCTCGCGTCAGCCACCGCATCCCGCCTGCCTGCATTCCTGCCATGTCATGCCGCCCTGTCGCTGGTGCATCGGTGCGCCGATCGCCGCCCTGCACAAGCCGCGAGTGTATGACGAGCGCCGCGAAGTCGCAAAAGCCTGCCGCCGCAATGAAAGAAGCCCGCCGAAGCGGGCTCTTTCCGTTGCGATTGCCTCGGGATGCGATCGAGGTCAGGTGCCCTGCTTCACCTCGTTGCCCAGCACCGGGTAGCGCACGTTCTCGACCATCTCCTGCACCGACCGCGACGGCGCCGCAGTGAGCAGCGAGACGACGATCAGCGTCAGCATGCCGGCGGGCATGCCGAAGATGCCCGCGGAGATCGGCGCGATGCCGAACCAGAGGTCGATCTTGTAACCGGTCATCGCGGTGAAGAACGGATAGGTCGAGATCTGGTAGTACATGCAGACCGCCAGGCCGGTCAGCATGCCGGCAATGGCACCGGCCTTGTTCGCCCGCTTCCAGAACACGCCCAGCACCAGCGCAGGGAAGAACGCAGACGCAGCCAGCGAGAACGCCGCACCGACCAGGAACAGGATGTCCCCAGGGTTGAGCGAGGTCACGTAGGCCGCGATGATCGCCACCACCAGCAGCAGGCCCTTGGCCATCATCAGCCGGCGCTGGGTCGACGCGTTCGGGTCGATCATCTTGTAGTAGACGTCGTGCGAGAGCGCGTTGGCGATGGTCAGCAGCAGGCCGTCCGCAGTGGACAGCGCCGCGGCGAGGCCACCAGCCGCGACCAGGCCCGAGATCACGTACGGCAGACCGACGATCTCAGGCGTGGCCAGCACGATCACGTCCTGTCCGAGCGTGATCTCGGCCAGTTGCACGATGCCGTCCATATTGATGTCGACCACCGACAGCAGCTTC
>JBILGF010000509.1:0-2562 GCA_044351195.1 Burkholderiales bacterium | reverse complement strand
CACCGGCATCGCCGTGCGGAATTCACAGCTGGTGGTATCGTCGGCAAGCTTGTTGGCGATCAGCGCTGTTCCACGCTCGATGGTGAACCCCGTAGCGAGCGAGGCCTCCCCCGCCTCCGGGACAAACCTGGCGATCGCCATCGCGGGCGTCGGCGGCAGGTAGTCGGGATACGCGATTTCCAGCAGGTGCTGGGTAAAGCGTGGAAACTCGGCGTCGATGCGCAGCTGCAAACGCGCGGCAAGGAATGCGAACCCCTCGAGCAGACGCTCCACGTAGGGGTCAGCGCATTCGGTATCGGACAGTGCCAGCCGCCCGGCTACCTTGGGAAACTCGCGCGCGAACTCGGCAGCGCTGTCACGCACATGCAGCAGTTCGGCATTGTAGTAGTCCAGAAATCGGGGATCCATCAGACCGAGCCCTGCGAAAAACAGAAGCAGGCAGAAAGTGGGTTCACGACGCTTCGGTCACTTGCGTCTGTCCACTTTCTAGATTCATGTTGGACTTGAGCATCAGGTATACCGGGGCAGGCTGTGCCCACAGCCGGCATTCGATCTGGAACGACACCACGTTGTGACCGTCCTCGGCCCGCCCTTCCATGTCTGCGCTGACTTGCAGATCGGCAGCCAGCAGTCGCGGTTCGAAATCGAGAATCGCGGTGCGCAGCGCAGACTCCATCTCCACAATGGACAATCCCGACGCTGCAAAACCGGAAAATGGCGGTAGACCGAAATTCACCACCGAGCGAGCGACCTCCGGATAGCGGGCAGCCGTTTCAGGATCGAACGTACGTGTGGAGTTCAACAGCCAGTTCAGATCGCGAAGTACACTGGCCCGCAACTGCGACAGAGAGAGCGCCCGGCGCTCGGCGGGCTCGCTCTGCCGGTCTGGATCGTTATCGGTCAGCCGGTCGAGCAGCGCCGGTTGCAGGCGATCGCGGTTGGTCAGCTCCGCCATGGCCGGGTTGGGACCTATTCCGCCACTGCCGGGCCAGCAGGCCTCACATCGTCAGGATTCTCGGAAACCCCTTCGGTCGGCCTCTCGTCGAAGCAGATTTCCCGTACCTCGAACAGCGGATACTCCCCCTGGTCGGTCGCGAGCAGGCGCTGTCCCAGGCCGAAGAACAGTTCCGCCCCCTGATCCATCCAGTCGGTACGGCGGGCCAGCCTCAGCAGATCGTCCGCCGCCTTTTCAGTAGCCGGGTAGCGCGCGGGAATCAAGCCGACCATCTCGCCCCCGTTGCCCCAGGTAAATTCTGCGGGCAACCAGACCAGATCGCGCAGATCCGCGGGTGGCTCCAGCCGGATTTCGCTGATATTCGCAAACGGTACCCAACAGTAGCGGCCGTTGACAACCACCTCGATCATCGGGCCAAGCCGGGTGTCCGCATCGGCGATCCATTCGAAACGTTCGCCGTTCAGGGTACCAGACACCGCCGGGGCAGCTTCGAACGCACGGTCACGCAGCCTCTGCGAGGCGTCGATCTCGCCCGATGCCGCGAGACGGAGTGCATCCACCAGTTCAGCCGTCCATTGCGAAGGGGTCCCGAACACAACCGGCGATCTCGTCCCGGAGAACACTGCCGAGCGCAAGGCCTCACAGGCGAGCGCTTCGCGATAAGTCTGGGCCATGGCGAGATTCAGAGGGTCAAGTTCAGCAGCAACGTTCAACTGATTGAGCGCTCGATCCCATTCGCCGCGTACGGCCAGAAGCTGAAACAGGAACACCCGCCACTTCGCGTCGGCGGGGTTACGGCGAACAACGTCCTGCAAAGACTTCAATGCATCGTCGAGCCGGCCTTGAGCAACAAAGTCTTCAGCGTCCATTGGAGTCGGCCCGCCCGCCGCGATGGATTGCCGATACGGGCCGCATGCTCAGATCTTCTTCTTCTGCTGGATGTCGTAGGTGTACTCGCCACCGGACTTGACTGCACCTTTCTCGTCCTGAATGAAGTACTCAACCTTGACCTTCCCGAAGTTGAGGCCCACGTTTTCGGTCAGGCGGTCCTCACCTCCTGAACCACCGGTGGACACCGACGTGACCATGCAGGGGCTCATCGTGATCTTGAGGTACGGCTCCTGTTTTCCACCGGCCTTGCGTACGGTTAGCGTGGCCTCGTCGATATGCTTCCCGATCGCGCAGTGCATCTGCAGCGCGGCACTGGCCTTGTCGATGTAGTGAGTGAAAGAGAGGTCCTGAATGCTTGCGACACCCGCGCCGCCGCCACCGCCTGTGTGAAACGTGCCGCTCTGGGACAGGCCCCAGGACCAGGCGAGAACGTCGATGGCGCCCTCGGCCTTCATCTTGGCGTCGCTGGTCTCACCCTTGATGGTGCCCTTGAATGAAATGAACTGGTCGACTGCCATGACTTGCTCCTTTGACTGTTGATGGATGATTCAGCCTGGAAAATCAGGCGCTGTCGCCTGAATTTCAGCCGCCACCCTTGACTGATGGCAGCTTCGACACGAGCCTCAGTGAAACCGTAAGACCTTCCAACTGGTAATGCGGCCGGAGAAAGAACCTGGACGTGTAGTACCCGGGATTCCCTTCGACCTCTTCAACCA
>JBILGF010000508.1:0-2568 GCA_044351195.1 Burkholderiales bacterium | reverse complement strand
AGGTAGTCGAGGTGTACGGCGACGGCATCGACGCGTGGGCATCGAAGCATGCGAAGCCGGAGAGCGAGCGCTGCGAGCGTACCGGCGAAACCGTGTTCTGCTATGCCCACGACGCGGCGCCACTCGTGGCGAGCCTGGCCGGCTGGCCGGGCTTGCGCCACCTGCATCGTCCGGCCAACCTGGAAGACCTGTTCCTGAAGCTCACCGGCCGCGAGATGCGCGACTGAACGATGGCGACCCTGCACGATCCCGTCGGCGCGCCTGCGCGCAGCTCTGTCTGGCGGCTACCCTCGTTCAGCCTGCGCTGCCTGCATGTCTGGCGGCGCAACTTCCTGGTCTGGCGCAAGCTCGCGATCCCGTCGATGCTGGGCAACTTCGCGGACCCGGCGTTCTACATGCTGGCGCTGGGCTACGGGCTCGGGTCGCTGATACCCGCGGTCGACGGCATGCCGTACATCGCCTTCCTCGCCGCCGGCACCATCTGCTACAGCACGATGAACACCGCGACATTCGAGGCGCTGTACTCCGCGTTCTCGCGCATGCATGTGCAGCGCACCTGGGACGCGATCCTGAATGCACCGCTGTCGCTCGACGACATCGTCACCGGCGAGGCGCTGTGGGCGGCGACCAAGAGCCTGTTCTCGGGCGCGGCCATCCTGATCGTGGTCTGGCTGCTCGGTCTCGCGCAGTCGTGGATGGTGCTCTGGCTGATACCGCTCGCGTTTCTGGTGGGCCTGTGTTTCGCCAGCCTGGGGCTGATCGTGACTGCGCTCGCCCCGAGCTATGACTTCTTCATGTACTACTTCACGCTGGTGATCACGCCGATGATGCTGGTGTGCGGCGTGTTCTTCCCGGTGGCCCAGCTGCCTGAATGGCTGCAGGCGGTATCCGCCGCCCTGCCATTGACCCATGCGGTGGCGATCGCGCGGCCGCTGCTCGTCGGCGAGGTGCCCGGGCAGGTTCTGCTGCATGTCATGGTGCTGGCGGGTTATGGCCTGGTGGCCTTCCATATCGCGCTGGTGCTGGCGCGCCGGCGGCTGTTACGCTGAAGTCCTCTCTCCTGCCGACCCTGCAGACATGCTCTGGATCAAGGCCCTCCACATCATCTTCGTCACCAGCTGGTTCGCCGGGCTGTTCTACCTGCCGCGCATCTTCGTGAACCTGGCGATGGTGCCGGCTGGCAGCGGCGCCGAGCGCGACCGGTTGCTGCTGATGGCGCACAAGCTGTACCGGTTCATGACGCCGCTGGCCGTGCTGGCACTGCTGTTCGGCCTGGTGCTCTGGCTGGCCTATGGTTTCGGCGGCGGCTGGTTGCACGTCAAGCTCGCGCTGACGGTGCTGCTGGTCGTCTACCACCTGTGGTGTGGCCGGGTGCTCGGCGCGTTCAAGGCCGGCGCTCATACCCGCGGCCATGTGTTCTACCGCTGGATGAACGAGTTGCCGGTGCTGTTGCTGTTCGCGGTGGTGGTGCTGGTGGTGGTCAAGCCGTTCTGAGGCGCGGGTGCATCGATGGCCAGACTGCTGACCGGCACGACCTCGGGTGCGCGGGCCCCTGCGGCGCTGCCAGGCTTGTCTTCCCCGCGGCCGCTGCGCGTTCCGCTGCCCGCACTGCTGTCCACCCTGCTGCTCACGACAGTGCCAGTGACGCTGCACGGGGCCTCGCCGAGCGCAGCGGCGGCGATCGAATCGATGATCGTCGTGCGCAGTTCGCCGCTGGCGGGCTTCCAGTTCCATGCGGCGGAAGCCCTGTTCGCGCAGATGCAGGTGGGCGACCGGCTGGCGCTGGTGCGCGAGCCGGACAACCCGCATGACCCGAACGCCATCCGGGTCGAATGGCGCGAGGTGAAGCTCGGCTATGTCCCCCGGCGCGACAACCCGCAGGTCGCGCGCCAGATCGACCTCGGTGCGGCACTGGAGGCACGCATCTCGCGGCTGCGCGAGGCACGCAACCCCTGGGACCGCATCGAGTTCGAGGTGGTGCTGGTGCTGCCCCGGTGAGGCTGGTCAGCGCTTGCCCGGAGTGAACTCGAGGAAGAACTGGTTCGGAAGGAACCCGTGTTCGCGGGCGAGCCGGTAGCCGGCCTTCTCGAGTTCGGCCCTGACCTGTTTGACGGGTACCCGGGCAGCCTTCGGCGGGCCTTCCGGCGATTCGAGGTTGAAATCGATGATGGCCACCCGTGCGTCACTGCGGAGCGAGTCCTGCAGCCGACGGAACCAGCGGTCACGGTTCTCGATGTGATGAAAGACGTTGACCAGCAGTACCAGGTCGACCTTGCCGGGAAGTTTCGGGTCATCGGCCGAGGCCAGCACCGGCCGCAGGTTTTTCAGGCCGCCCTTCGCCGCGCGATCGGCGAGGTGCTTCACCATGTCCGGTTCGCTGTCGACCGCGTAGACCCGGCCCTTTGGCACCGTGTGCGACAGGCGGATCGCGAAGTAGCCGGTTCCGGCACCGATGTCGGCGACTACGGCATCGGGTTTGAGCGCCAGCGCCTGTATCACTTCATGCGGCTTCTGCCAGGCATCGCGCGTCGGGTCTTCGAGCACCTTCAGCCATTCGTGTGCGCCGCT
>JBILGF010000507.1:0-2570 GCA_044351195.1 Burkholderiales bacterium | reverse complement strand
GACGGTGCGCCGCGGACAACTGCTGGCGACCCTCGATGATTCGGTCGAGCGAGTGGCAGCCGAGGCCGCACGCCATCGTGCCGGCATGGTCGGTGCCGTCCAGGCTGCCGAGTCCCGAGTGACCGTGACCTCGCGCAAGCTCGAGCGCGTGCAGGAACTGATCGCGAACAAGTTCCTGTCGGCCCAGGCACTCGACGATGCACAGAACGAGAAGCGACTGGCGGACGCCGAGCTGCTCGAAGCCCGGGACGCACGTCGCGCAGCCGAAATAGAACTCAGCCGGCAAAGCGCAATCATCCAGCTGAAGTCGATCCGCAGCCCGATCAACGGCGTGGTGATCGAGCGTCTTCTGAATACGGGCGAACTGGCCGAAGCCGGCGTGGGACGCAGGCCGATCCTGCGCCTGGCCGAGATCGACGTGCTGCATGTCGAGGCGCTGCTTCCGGCAGAGGCCTGGAAGCAGGTCAAGGTCGGCCTGTCCGGAGACGTGGAATCTGCGGTCGGTGGCGGTACGCACCGGGCAAGGGTTGCGGTCGTCGACCGCATTCTCGATGCAGGCAGCGGTACATTCGGGGTACGACTGGAACTGCCCAATCCCGGTCACGCCATCCCGGCCGGCACGCGGTGCAAGCTGCGCCTGGACGGTGTCGACGTGCCCGCCCGTCGCAGCGGGGCACAGCCTGTCCGGCCTGCCGATCCCGCGCCATCGACGCTGGGCCCCGGCCCGGCACCGGCAAGCGCAAGGCCCTGAGCCCGATCGTTTGAAGCGGCCGCCCGGGCGCGCCTCGTCGTTCGATGCGCGCGAACACGCGTGGTCAGGCGCATCCGGGCCGGACAGGCACCACCGCCGCACCTGCCTTCGCAGGGATGTAATGGTGATTACGTAAAATCCTGCATGGCGGGCGGGCACTCATCCCGGCGGTGCCGTCCTTGCGGTCTGCTCGATGAAGTCCAGCACGATCGCGTCGAACGCCGCCGGCTGCTCGATGTAGCAGGCATGCCCGGCATGCGCGATCACTTTCACCGGAATATCGGGACGCACCGACGCCACTTCGCGGATGGACGCCGGCGGAGTGACCCTGTCGTGCTCGCCGAAGACGAACTGCACCGGCACCGACAGCGGCAGACGCGAGAGATCGCCCCTGGTATCGGCCACGGTCAGCAGCTTAACCGCCTGGGTGAAGCCATCGGGGCGCAGCATCGACATCGTGTCGATCACCGCCTGCCGCTGCGCGTCGGTCGCCCCGTCGCTCAGCAGACGTGGCCCGCGCCGGGCCGCCATGCCGGCGACGCCCAGCGCCGCCAGGTCGGCAAGACGAGCGTCACGCAGCCCGATGCGTTCGGCCTCCGGCAGACGCGCATGCCCCGCTGCAGGACTGGCAAGCGTGAGGCCCAGCACCCGTGACGGATGGCGCAGCGCGAAGCGGACCGCCTGGATCGCACCCAGCGAATGCCCGACCAGGTGCATGCGGTCCACGCCCAGCGCATCGACCAGCAGGAGCAGCGCATCGGCGTAGTCACTCGCGTCGGGCTCGTCCATCGGCAGCGGCGTCGAGCCGCCGTAGCCCGGTGCGTCCCAGGCGATCACGCGGCAGCGCCCCGACAGCGTGTCGAGCTGGCGCGTCCAGGAGCGCGCGCCCGAGCCCACGCCATGGAGCAGGACCAGCGCGGCGCCGGTGCCCTGTTCGAGGCAGGTAACGGTGTAACCATCGACGTCGATGCTGCGCGGGCTGTTGCTCATGACCGTATCCGTCCGTGACCGATGAGGAAGGCACACATGATGCCTGCACCCCGGCGACAGCCGTATCATCCCTCGACATGGACGCTCACGCCCGATCCGCCCCGCTGCCGGTGCGCACCGTCGACTTCGCTCGGCCGCTGCACTGGCTGCGCCTGGGCTGGCAGGATTTCATGCGCACGCCGAGCGCCGGGCTCGCCCACGGTGCGGCGGTGGCCCTCGCGGGATGGGCTGCCATCCTGCTGGCGCCGAAGGCCTGGTGGCTCGCGCCCGGCGCCGTATCCGGGTTCGTGCTGGTCGCGCCGATCCTGTGTACCGGGTTGTACGAGCTGAGCCGGCTGCTTGGGCGCGGCGAGCAGCCCGGGCTGGGCGATGCGGCGCGTGCCTGGCGCCGCGATGCGGCACCCCTGGTCAGGCTCGGCCTGCTGCTGACCGCGCTGGGCACGGCCTGGGTGCTGGCCTCGTCCCTGCTGTTCTGGCTGTTCGTCAAGGCGTCGATCACCACGCCGCTGGAGTTCATCCGCTATGCCGTGGTCGGCCAGGGCAATATTGCGTTCTCGCTCTGGCTGCTTGCCGGCGGCCTCGGGTGTGCACTGGTGTTCGCGATCACCGCCGTATCGCCGCCACTGCTGCTCGGGCGCCGCATCGGGCTGCGCTGCGCCCTGCTCACCAGCGTGCGTGCGGTGGGCGAGAACCCGGTGGCGATGGGTGCCTGGGCGGCCCTGATCCTCGCCGCGATCGCGCTATCGCTCGCCACCGCGATGATCGGCTTCCTGGTCACGGTGCCCGTGATCGGCCATGCGACCTGGCATGCCTATCGCGAGCTGGTCGT
>JBILGF010000084.1:0-9007 GCA_044351195.1 Burkholderiales bacterium | reverse complement strand
GTTCAGTCACGCAGACTGCGCGAGCGAGCTGGCCGGATTCCTGGTCGAAAGCGTGGCTCGAAAGGAGGCAGCAGCATGAACCCGATTCCGGTGCTCAGGCCCGACATGCCGTCGGCCGACGACCTGCTGCCCTACCTGCGGCGCATCGACGAGTCCCGCCAGTATGCGAATTTCGGGCCTTTGTGCCTGGAGCTCGAAAAACGGCTGGCAGCCAACTGTTCGGCTCTGAGCGAGCAGCCGGTAGCCCTGACCACCGTCGCCAACTGCACCGTCGGCCTGCAGCTGGCGCTGATGGCCAGCGTCGACCGTCCGAGGGTGAAGGTGCTGGTGCCTTCACTGACGTTTCCCGGCACGGTATCGGGCATCCTGCAGGCCGGGTTCGAGCCAGTGCTCGCCGACGTCGACCCGACGCGCTGGGTGCTGACGCCCGAGATCGCGCGTGCCGCGATTAACCGGGTGCGCGGCATCCGGGCGATCATGCCGGTGGCTGCGTTCGGCGGTGCGCTCGATGCCGAGGCCTGGGACCAGCTGACCGAGGAGACCGGCGTGCCGGTGGTGATCGATGCCGCAGGAGCCTTCGGCAACCAGCCCATCGGCCGCCATACGGTGGTCGCCTACAGCATGCATGCGACCAAGGCACTGGGTGCCGGGGAGGGCGGGTTCGTGGTCGCGCGCGATGCCGACGTCGTCGCGCGGGTACGGCGCCTGTCCAACTTCGGCTACATGTCAGCGGGCGGCCTGATCTCGGATATCGGGGTCAACGGCAAGATGAGCGAGTATGCGGCCGCCGTCGGCCTGGCGGCCCTCGATCGCTGGCCCGAGGTAAGCGCGGCGCGGCGCCGGCTGATGACGACCTACCGCCAGGCGCTGACGGACGCCTGCCCGGAGATCGTTCTGCAGGAGCGTCCGGCCGGTGGTGTCTACTCGCTCGGCGTGGTGCGCTTGCCGGACCGGCT
The DNA here is from genome assembly GCA_044351195.1 of Burkholderiales bacterium. Lineage (GTDB taxonomy): Bacteria > Pseudomonadota > Gammaproteobacteria > Burkholderiales > CAIKXV01 > CAIKXV01. The sequence goes on along the minus strand of JBILGF010000084.1, from coordinate 8,051 downwards.
GCGCGCGGAGACGGTGGCGGAGTTTCTCGCCTCACGCGGCATCGGCTCGCGTCGCTGGTACTGCCCGGGCATCCATGCCCATCCTGCGTTCCTGTCGCTCACCCAGGCCGACGACCATGTGGTCGTAAAGCACCTGGACCAGCACCTGCTCGGGTTGCCGTTCCATCTTGAGATGAGCCTGGCCGACATCGAGCGGGTGACTGGTGCACTGCAGACCATCCTCGCGCTGGGTGGTCGTGGCCGTACCGGCGTCGCCAAGGCGACGCGCAGCAACCGCCCGCGCGGCGCGCACCTGCGCGCGGTGGTCTAGCCATGGCATCACGTAGCCCGCTCGTGGTGTTCGGAGCCGGCCAGATCGCGGAAGTGGCATGGCACTGCTTCGCGCACGATTCGGACTACGAGGTGGTCGGCTTCACGGTCGACCCGGAGTATCTCGTGGCCGACACCCTGCTCGGCCTGCCGGTGCTGCCGTATGCGCAGGCGATGGCGCGCTGGCCGGCCTCGAGCCATGCGATGTTCGTGGCGATCGCCTATGGCCGGCTGAACCAGGCGCGCGCCGGCACGGTGGCCAGGGTGCAGGCCGACGGCTACCGCTGCGCGAACTACATCAGCTCGCGTGCACGGGTCTCCGGGTCGGTGGTGCCCGACAGCAATACCTTCGTGATGGAACTGAACAACCTGCAGCCGTTCTCGCGCCTCGGGCGCGACGTGTGGCTGTGGGCGGGCAACCACATCGGACACCACTCGACGGTCGGTGACCACTGCTTCCTCGCCTCGCATGTGGTCGTGTCGGGATCGGTCGAGATCGGCGAGTCGAGCTTCATCGGCGTCAACGCGACCATCCGCGACAACGTACGCATTGGCGCGCGCAACGTGATCGGTGCCGGCGTGTTGATCCTCGCCGACACGAAGGACGCCGAGGTGTATATCGGCCCGAAGACCGAAGCCTCGCGCGTGCCCAGCCACCGGCTGCGCGGCATCTGAGTGGAACGACCCTGGATACCCTGATGCCATCCCCGATCACGCTCGCGCCGGACAGCCCTGCTGCAGCCGAGGCCGCGGCCACCGGCTGGCACTGGCGCAAGCTCGGGCGGGTGTTCGACCCGCGTGCCTATCCCGACTGGGCTGGCAGCCACGCCCAGGTGCCCACGGTGCTCGTGATGGCCGATCGCCTGCGCGTCTACTACGCCGCCCGCGGTGCCGACGGGCGCAGCTTCCCGACCTTCATCGACGTCGACCGCGACGATCCGACGCGGCTGCTCGATTGCCATCGCGTGTCGGTACTCGGGCTCGGGGCACCAGGCACCTTCGACGACGAGGGCGTGATGCCGGCCTGGGTACATCGGCGCGATGGTCGGGTGTGGATGTACTACAGCGGCTGGAATCGGCGCCTGACCGTGCCGTACCACAATGCGACCGGCCTGGCCGTCAGCGACGACGGCGGCGTGAGCTTTCGTCGAGCGTATGAAGGCCCGGTGCTCGACCGTACGCCGGAAGAGCCCTACCTGGCGGTCACCCCGTGGATAGAATGCGAGCCGTCGGGGCAGGATGCCGACGCACAGGCAGCCGGCGGTGCGCGCTGGCAGGCGTGGTACATCTCCGGCGAACGCTGGGTGGACGTCGACGGCCGCTACGAGCCGGTGTACGTGATCCGGCACGCGCGCTCCGACGATGGCGTGCACTGGCAGCGCAGGGCGGTGACCTGCGTTGAGCAGGCCCATCCGCTGGAGGCGTTCTCGCATCCGACCGTGCTGCGCGAGGGCGGGCGCTACCACCTCTGGTACTGCCATCGGCACAGCCTCGACTACCGGGATGGCAGCGGCGCCTACCGGATCGGCTACGCATGGTCCGACGACGGCGAACGCTTCGTGCGCAGCGATGCGCAGTCGGGCATCGCGCCCTCGGCCGACGGCTGGGACTCGACCATGACCTGCTACCCGTCGGTGGTACGCGTCGGCACGCGCGCCTACCTTTTCTACAACGGCAACGGCTTCGGGCAGAGCGGCATCGGCGTCGCGATCCTCGAAGGCCGGCTGCCCGGCCGGCCCGGTGCCGCCACCGGGCTGACAGCGGAAGGCTGAACCCGATGACGCTCCACGGAAGCACGCGCACCAGCAGCGAAGGCACCTCGGCGGACGAGCAGCAGCTCGGCCAGCGCCAGCAGCTCGAACGGATGTTCCGGGCGTCGCCGCTGCCGCCCGAGCACCTGATGTTCAACCTCGGGATGTACACCCGCAGCTCGGTGCTGGTGAAGTTCCTGTTCATGAACGATATCTATCAGCGCATCCGGCACCTGCCCGGGGTGCTGATCGAACTGGGCGTCTGGTGGGGCCAGAACCTGGTGCTGCTGGAGAACCTGCGCGCGATCCACGAGCCCTTCAACAAGCAGCGCATCATCCTCGGTTTCGACACCTTCTCGGGCTATCGCACGTTCACCGACAAGGACATCCGCGGCGACGTGATGAGTGACGGCACTTATGCGACGCCGCCGGGATACCGCGACTATCTCGCGACGCTGCTCGAGGCACACGAGGGCGCGAACGCGTTCGGCCACCAGTGTGGAAACCATCGTCTGGTGGAAGGCGACGCTACCCAGACCGTCCCGAAGTATTTCGCCGACCATCCGGAAACCCTGGTCGCGATGGCGTTCTTCGACATCGGCACCTACCTGCCGACGGTCGAGGCGCTCAAGGCGATGAGGTCGTCGCTGATGCCAGGCAGCGTGCTGGTGTTCGACGAGCTGACCTGGGCAGGCGCGCCCGGCGAGGCGATTGCCTTCAAGGAAGTGTTCCGGGACATCGACTACACGATCGAGAAGGCGGCGCTCTATCCGTCCAAGGCAATCGTCACCATCAAGTGAGGATGCGCATGCCCGACATGACCGAACCCCTGGCGCTTGCGCGGCACTGCCTGCCCGCGTGTCCTGACCTCGACCGGTTCTCGGAGGTGATGTCGAGCCGCGGCTGGCTGGTCGTCGACCGCTTCATCGACGACGACCTGTTGCAACGGATGCGTGCCGACCTCGACCAGGCCTATGCCACCTGCCGCCGCCTGCAGCTCGCCAGCGGCATCGCGCTCGACACGGAAGGCACGCTGCACCACCTGGTCGGACAGGGCGACGCATTCCTCGAATTCATCGACCGTCTGGGACCGCTCGTGCCGCACCTGCAGGCCCATTTCGGCGGACCGTTCATCCTGAATTCGTTCGGCGGCAACATCCTGCGCGCGAGCGCATCCTACGCCAGCGCCATCCACCGAGACGTGCGCACGTATTCGCGCGACCTGCCGCTGCTGCTCAACACGTTGCTGATGCTCGACGACTTCACCGTGCGCAACGGCGCGACGATGATGATGACCGGCAGCCACCGCGATTGCCCGGACCGGCCGTCGGACGAAGCATTCGCCGCGCGCGCCGAGGCCGCGACCGGCCGTGCCGGCAGCCTGCTCGTGTTCGATTCGAATCTGTGGCACGCCGCGGGTGCAAACACGACGGCCGACGCGCGTCGTTCGGTCACGCCGATGTTCAGCCGGCCGCTGGTGAAGCCGCAGTTCGACCATCCGCGCGCGCTCGGCTACGAGCGGATGGATTCCCTGTCCGAACTGCAGCGCCAGGTGCTCGGGTACTACGCGCGCATCCCTGCGACGCTCGAGGAGTGGTACCAGCCGCCGCATCGACGTATGTACCGCCCCGGGCAGGGATGACACGATGAAACGCGACCTCCGGCTCGAGCACCAGGACACCGGCGCACGCAAGTACGCGTACGCCTTCGACTACATCCACCGGGAGTACATGTGGCGTGCGTTCCAGCCGTTCCTGCCGCGTCATGCCGGCGCGCGGGCGCTGGAGATGGGCTGTTACCGGGGCGAGTTCACGCGCACGCTGGCGGGGACTTTCGATGACCTCACGGTGCTGGAGGGCGCGGCAGACCTGGTCGATGCAGCCAGTCGTACGGTGCCCGCCCATGTGAAGTTCGAACATTCACGTTTCGAGGACTGGACGCCTCCCGAGTCCACGCGCTTCGATGCCGTCTTCCTGATGCACACGCTGGAGCATGTCGATGAGCCAGTGCGGCTTCTCGAACGGATCGGTCGCTGGCTCTCCCCCGGCGGCCAGCTGTTCCTGGTAGTGCCGAACGCACATGCGCCTTCGCGCCAGATCGCGGTGAAGATGGGCCTGATCGCGCACAACGCCGCCGTGACTGCAGGCGAGCATGCGCACGGACATCGGCGCACCTATGCGTTCGACACGCTCGAGCACGAGGTCAGGCTTGCAGGCCTTGACGTGACATACCGCGCTGGCGTGATGTTCAAGCCAATGGCCAACTTCCAGATTGACCGAGCCCTGGCGGCAGGAATCATCGATCGCGCCTTCCTGGAAGGCTGCTACCAGCTCGGCATGGTCTATCCCGACCTGTGCGCAAGCATATTCTTCCTTTGCAGCCGGGGCGCTGGTGGCTCGGGAGAGCCGCGCGAGCCGGGCGGCCCGATCGGCACGACCAGCGCATCCTGAAGCCTCGACGATGACATCCGACCTCCCGACCGAAAGGCGATGCCCGGCCGACACCGGCTGTGCAGCCACCGAGCCCGAATGGGTCGCTTCCTATCGCGCCAGCGGGCTGGCGGTCATCCCGGGCGCGCTGCCACTGGCGTGTCTCGACCGGATCGCGCGCGACATGCACTGCGCCTACGCACGGCAACTCGAGCGGCTGGGTGTGCCGGCCACAGCCTGGAGCGGGCGCGCGTCCCTGCTGCACGACATGGAACGGCTGCTGCAAGCCGACGTGAAGGCATACCTCGCGGCTACCCGGCACAATGCGCGCCTGGCCTCACTGCAGCAACTGGTCGTGTCCGATGCCGTGCTGTCGATCGCCTCGGCGCTCGGGCTGCAGTCCGCTTCGCTGCCGACCTCGCCAGTGCTGCACGTGATGGGCGACTCGCTGCGTATCCCGGGCGGCTACCACGGCGTGGCCACGCACCAGGATTGGCCCGTGGTTCAGGGCTCGCTCGATGCGGTCACCATGTGGTTCTCGCTGTTCGACGTGACTGCGCGCACCTATCCGCTGCAACTGATCCCGGGCAGCCACCGGCGCGGCGTCTGGCCCTCGCAGATCACCGAGCACACCAGCGAGGTGGATCCGTCGACCTATGTCGATGCCGATTTCATCACTGTGACCGTGGCACGCGGCGACCTGCTGCTGTTCACCGGCTTCACCGTGCACCGCACCGCAGTGAAGGATTGCGCCGGGCTGCGCATCGCCGCCAGCATGCGCTACGAGAACACCGCCGAGTCCACCTTCGTCGAGCGCGGCTACCCGTGCGCCTACCAGCGGACCGTCATCCGTCAGGCGCCGTCATCCGGGTTTCCGTCGACCGCGCAGGTCGACCGCGCGCTCGGGCTGGCCGACTGAGGCGGGGGCACCCGCGTCGTCACCGCCGAGGCAGTCGTTGCGCCCCGCGCCGGATACCGGCGTGAAACCCGCCGCGCGAACGGGCATCATCGGACATCGTGCCGATGTTGCGAAGCCTGCGCAGCCTGGCGCTCTAGAGGCGGCCAGCCGCCTTGCGCGGTTCGTGGTACGCAGAGCAGGGGACAGTGCAATGAGCACCATTGCGATCATGCAGCCGTATTTCTACCCGTATGCCGGGTACTTCCGCCTGTTTTCGCGCGCCGATCTTTTCGTCGTGTACGACTGCGTGCAGTTCCCGCGCCGCGGGTGGGTGCACCGCAACCGCCTGACTGGCGCCGATGGTCAATTGCAGTGGCTTACCCTGAGGCTCGTGCACGCCGCGCAGGATACGGCGATCCGCGACATGCGGCTCGGACCGTCGGCGATGGAGCAACTGGCCGGCGACCTGCGGCGATTCCGTGCGCTTGACGGCACGGGGCCGGGCCTGCACGCGGGGCTGCCGCTGCTCGAGGGCGGGGCGACGCTCGTCGACTATCTCGAACGCAACCTGCAGGCGGTGCTCGATCGGCTCGGTATTGCCTGCCCGATGGTCCGCTCTTCGTCCCTCGACATCGATCCAGCCCTGCGCGGGCAGCAGCGCATCCTGGCCATTGCACGCCAGCTCGGTGCCGATCGTTACCTGAATGCCCCGGGGGGGCGCGACCTGTACGAAGCCGACGCGTTTTCACGCGAAGGGATCACGCTCGAGTTCCTCGAGCCGGCCATTGGCAGTCAGACCAGCGTGCTCGAGCGCCTGTGCAGCGAAGACCCCGAGTCGATCCGCGCCGACGTGCACTGAGGGCGCCAGCCGCAGCGTGCCGCTGGCTCAAGTTCTGCGGTCTTCGGCCGTTACCAACGACATCGAGAGGCTGTGCTGCCCTCTCCACGATCCACCTCAAGCGATTGATTCGCTAAAGAAATTCGAGGTCTGGTCGTTAATGGGAGGGACAGCGGCTCGCAAGGCCTTAAGTGGCGAGGGATGAGCGATGTCAGACATCACGATCCGTTTGACTGACACGACCACGAACACTTCAGGAGAATTCCATGACCCAGATAATCAACACCAACGTCGCTTCGCTTAACGCGCAGCGCAATCTTTCGATGTCGCAGAGCAATCTGTCGACCGCACTGCAGCGCCTGTCCTCGGGCCTGCGCATCAACACGGCGAAGGACGATGCCGCGGGCCTGGCGATCTCCGATCGCATGACCTCGCAGATCCGCGGCCTGGACCAGGCGCGTCGCAACGCCAACGACGGCATTTCGCTGTCGCAGACGGCCGAGGGCGCGCTGGCCCAGTCGGGCGAGATTCTGCAGCGTATCCGTGAGCTGGCAATCCAGTCGGCCAACGCGACGAACTCCGCCAGCGATCGCCAGTCGCTCAACTCGGAGGTGAGCCAGCTGGTGACCGAGGTCACCCGGATCGCCACCGCGACCACCTTCAACGGCCTGAAGATCCTCGACGGTTCGTACCAGGGCCAGCAGTTCCAGGTCGGGGCCGATGCCAACCAGACGATCGGCGTATCGATCCAGAGCGCGGCAGCCACCGATCTGCGTAACAATACGGTGAACGGGCAAGGTACTGGCGCAACCGGCCTGGGTGGGGCGAGCGCGGGTGCAAACTCCGCACCTGCGGGCAACGGCGTTGCAGCCCAGGTGGTCAGCGTCTCGGGTTCGAACGGTTCGGCGACCATCAGTGTCGCCGCCAACGACCAGGCGTCGACGATCGCCGCAGCGGTCAATACCCAGTCGGGCGCGACCGGCGTCAATGCCCGCGCGTCGACTTCGGCCACCCTTGCGATCGGCAGCGTGGGGACGGTATCGTTCAGCCTGAACGGCGGCGGTACGGCGACCACCATCAACGCCACCGTGCCGACTGGTGGCAACCTCGGCTCGGTCGTGACCGCGATCAACCAGGTGTCGGGCCGTACCGGTGTGACCGCAACCCTGAACTCCTCGGGCACGGCGCTCACGTTCAACCAGGCCGAAGGCAAGGACGTCGTGGTCAACGACTTCCTCAACTCGGCAGGTGGCACGGCAACGCTCACCGGTGCGAACACGACGGCAGCCACGTTGACCAGCGGCAGTACCGACTCCAGCCGCGTGTCCGGTACGGTCAGCTTCTCGTCGGATGCCGGGTTCACCGTTGCGTCGGACGCGGCCAACGGCGTGGTAACCGCGGCCGCAAACACCGCGGTGGGGTCGACGGCAGCCGATCTGACCAGCGTTGACATCTCGACTGCGGGAGGCGCCAATACCGCTATCGGCATCGTCGATGCGGCGCTCACCCAGATCAACAAGTCACGGGCGCAGCTCGGTGCGATACAAAACCGGTTCGGCAACACCATCGCCAACCTGCAGACGACCTCGGAGAACCTGAACGCCGCGCGCAGCCGGATCCGCGATGCGGACTTCGCTTCGGAAACTGCGGCCTTGACCCGAGGCCAGATCCTGCAGCAGGCTGGCGTCGCGATCCTGGCCCAGGCCAACTCGCTGCCGAATAACGTCCTGTCGCTGCTGCGGTAACTGGCGGCCGACCGTTGATCGCGTGATGCGGTTGCAGTGACCCCACGTTCCCGGCCGGGCTGTTGCCCGGCCGGGAACCAT
>JBILGF010000222.1:0-5846 GCA_044351195.1 Burkholderiales bacterium | reverse complement strand
GTTGAACATGCGCGTCGGGCTGCCGAGCATCTCGGACAGCCCGGCCGCCTGGCTCGATGCCATGCCGATTGCGTACGCGGCCTGGGCCGCGTCGAGCTTCAGCAGCCGCGCGCTGGCTGCCGCCGCGCCGATCACGCCGCAGGTCGATGTGACATGCCAGCCGCAGGCGTAGTGTTCGGGCGAGATCGCGTTGCCGACCTTGCACGCCGCCTCGATGCCGATCACGAAGGCGTCCATCAGCGCCTCGCCCGGCACGGCCAGGTACTCGGCCAGCGCGAGCGCAGCCGAGGCCACCGGCACCGACGGGTGGATCACCGTCTGCAGGTGCGTGTCGTCGAAGTCGAGCACGCTCGAGGCCACGCCGTTGACTACTGCAGTGGTCGCGATGTCGAAGCGGCGTCTGCGGTTGATCGCGCTCGCCTGCGCCGGTCCCGAGAAGGTCGCGAGCGATTCGATCGCCAGGTCGACCGACGGGGCGTTCGACCCGCCGATCGCGCAGCCCAGCCAGTTGAGCAGCGAGCGCTTCGCATCGTGGCGCACGCTGTCCGGCACATCGGCCCAGTCGGATGCCGCGATGAAGTGGGCGAGGGCGGCGGTGGCGCTCACCGCGGATGCAGTTGCCGGTCCGCAGGCAGGGCGCTGTAGTGGGCGGCGATGTCCTTGGGCATCGCGACCCAGATGTCGTCCCGGTGCGACAACATGTGCTGCAGCGCGCGGCGCAGGCGCGCCAGCCGGTACGGCTGGCCGACCACGAAGGTGTGGATCGAGATCGCGAACACGAGCGACGTATCCTTCGAACTGCGCAGCAGCTCGTCGAAGTTGTCGACCAGCATCTCGGCGTAATCCGCGCCGGTGTTGCCCCGGTAGACCACGGCCGGCTGGTCGTTGAGCTCGATCGGATAGGGCATCGCGAGCACGCTGCCGGTGGCGGCCTTCACATGGAACGGCTGCTCGTCGCACAGACCCCAGTCCATGCAGTACTGGTAGCCGCTCTCGGCCAGCAGGTCGGTCGTATGGTCGCTCGGGGTGAGGTAGGGCGACATCCAGCCCACCGGCTTCACGCCGTTGCGTTCGGTGAACGTGCGCGTGACTTCCTGCACCATCTCGCGTTCCTGCTCGATGGTCATCTCGATCTGCCGTTCGACCTGGTTGCGGCCGTGGGCGATCAGCTCGTCGCCGCGCTTCACATGCGCTTCGAGCACTTCCGGACAGTGGTCGTAGATCGCGGTGTTGGCGATCACGCCCACCGGCAGCGCGAGCTCGTCGAACAGGTCCATCAGGCGCCAGGCGCCTACCCTGTTGCCGTATTCGCGCCACAGCCAGCTGCGCTGGCCCCAGGGCAGCGTCGGCCGGTCGAGGTCGGGGCCGGAATTGCGGCCCCACGGGAAGTGTTCGACATTCAGCGCCACGTACAGCGCGAGGCGCTTGCCGCCAGGCCAGGTGAAGTCGGGTCTGCGCGACAGCGCGGAATAGCCGAAACGATCGGGTTCCTTCAGCATGATGTCCTCGGAAGGGTGGGGTCGGGAAAGGTGCGGGCGCGTGGCGCGGGCAGGTGTGCCGCGGCAGGCGAAGTTCAGATCGAGGGCGGGTCTTCGCGCAGGATACGCGTGGCGAACTGCGGGTCGACATAGGCCTCGTACGATCCGCCGGTCGATATCGCGCCGCAGGACAGCATCGCCTCGCGCTTCCACTCGAGGCCGGCGCGCTGGATGGTCGGGTCGGTGCTCCAGACGCCCGTGGTCTTGTAGCCGTCGAAGCAGTCGGCGAGCACCGCGCGCGGGACGTCTGGCAGGTAGCGGCCGACGACGTCGGCCAGTTGCGCGCCCGAATGCGTGGCTACCCATTTCTGCGTGCGGTACATCGCACGGGTGACGCGCAGCACCGTGTCGGGATGGCTGCGGATGAAGGCGCGCGTCGTGTTGAGCGTGGTGTAGCAGGCAAGCCCGCGGTCGGAAGCACGGTACCAGAGATGGCCCGCACCATCGGCCAGCAGCGAATGCGCAAACGGCTGGAACACCTGGATCACGTCGACCTCGCCGGCGCGCAGGGCCGCGACGTTCTGCGCCATCGTCCGCTCGGGCGCGAGATTGACCTGCTTCGGATCGATGCCTGCCAGCACGAGATCGCGCTGCAGGCAGATCCAGGGCGTGGGTACCTCACTCACCACCGCCAGCCGCGGGCCGACGAGGTCCTTCATCGCGAAGCCCCGGTTCGGCGCGCGGCCGAGCAGGAAGAACGGGTCGCGCCCGACCACCTCGCAGAAGGCGACCGAGTCGGATGCCGGGTCCCTGTCGAGGGCGATCATCAGCCGCATCGGGCCGCCCCAGGACACTTCGGCGCCGCCGGCGGCCAGGATCTGGATCGTCTCGGCCGACGTCCTGGGCGTGATCATGCCGACATCGAGGCCTTCGGCCTGCCAGGCACCGAGCTCGGTAGCGGCATAGAAGGGCGCATAGAACAGCGCGCGAAAATTTTCGATCAGGGTCAGTTTCATCGGCAGCGTCCTGTGAGGATGCTGCCGATCGTAATCCGAACGCCTGCAGCTTGAACACGGCGCGGGCGGGTTCGACTACACTTTCTTCAGTTTCCCTGTCGATGAAGGAATCACCATGTCCCGTCTGGACCCGCTGCCGATTGGCGCAATGCCTGAGCTGACCGAAACCTTCGAAAAGCAGGTCGCGGCAAATGGCTATGTCGCCAACAGCCAGCTGATCATGCAGCGCCGCCCGAAACTGGTGAAGGCATGGCGCGCGCTGTCGCAGGCCGTGTTCGATCCCGATGGTGAGGTCAGCATCGCGTTCAAGCGACTGCTCGCCTATGTCGTCGCGCGCACCCACGGCTGCCATTACTGAATGGCCCACAACGCTGGGGGGTCGCTCCAGCAAGGCATACCGGCCGACAAGCTGGCCCAGGTGTGGGAGTACCCCACCAGCCCGCTGTTCCCGGACGCGGAAAAGGTCGCCATCGAGTTCGCCATCGCCGCGGCGTCGCAGCCGAACGACGTGACGGACGAACTGTTCGACCGGATGAAGCAGCACTGGAACGAAGGGCAGATCGTCGAGATCACCGCGCTGATCTCCTACTTCGGCTTCATGAACCGCTGGAACGACACGATGGCCACGCCGCTCGAGGACAAGCCGGCCGCCCAGGCGCAGGAACACATCGCCAGCCACGGCTGGGAACTGGGCAAGCACGGGCGGTAGTACCGCAGGGACGGGGCGGGCCGTTGCAACGGTGCGCGCGGCCATGGCGGTTGCCGCGCGTGGCGCGCCGGAGGAGACCATGGCAGCACACCCTGCAGACACCATCGATGCGTTCGGTGATCCACTTGCGTTCAAGGTCGCGCAGGGCGATGCGCGCCCGGCCGTGCTGCGCAACGAAGCCGGTACCGACGTGATCAAGGTCGAAGCACGGCACGTGTTCCATCATCAGAAGGAAGCCGTGGTCACCGAGGGCAACTCCGGGAGCGCCTGGCGAATCGCCAGTGACGAAGGCCCGCAACTCGGTGGCACCAATCTGGCACCGTTCCCGCTCGGGGTATTCAACGCGGGCCTGCACGGCGACCTGGTGAATCGGATCCTCGCGGTGGGGAAGGCGATGCGGCTGCCGGTGCACGACCTGCGCGTCTGCCTCGAGAACCGCTACAGCCTGACCGGCTCGTTCGTGCGCGGGGACGCGGTGGGCGAGGCCGAGCCTGCGCGCGTGCGTATCGCGCTGCGCTCGGATGCACTGCCCGCCGATGTCGATGCGATGATCCGCAGGGCGGTTGCGGCATCGCCAGCGATGGCGGCGCTGCGCACGCCGCTGACGAACACGTTCGCGATCTACGTCAACGGCCGCCGCCGTACGGTGTCCGGCCTGCCGTCATCGCCGGCGCCCGATGCAGCCGATCCGTTCCTGGTCCATGCACGTCCGCCGCGGCCCCTGGACGCCGGCGCGGATCTTGCCGACCTCATCGTCAAGCGGGGCAACGAGCCGGGTACGCGGCCGCTGTCGCCCGCGTCGCCGGCCACTCGTGTCGTGCGCCCGGTCATCGGCAACAGCCAGCTCGTCGACCCGGCCGGCGTGGTCGAGACCGATACGTTCCTGGGCCTGCCCGGATCGACGCACTTCGCGCTGCGCACCGACGAGCGCCCGGGTCTCGGTCGAGACGGGGATCAGGGGCCGTCGGGTCTCGCCTGCGTGGCTGCCGGCATCGCCTTCTGCTACACCACGCAGTTGCTGCGCTACATCGAGAACATGAAGCTGGCGATCCGCGGCGTACGCATGGTGCAGTACGCGCCGTATCGCCTGGCGGGCAGCCTGGCCGGGGGCGACCTCGCCGGTTCGGCGCTGCCGGTCGACACGCACCTGTTCCTCAACGGCGAGGCACCGGACGAGATCCACGAAAAGCTGCAGAAGATCGCCGCGGTCACCTGCTACCTGCATGCATCCCTGGCCGCAGGGCTCGAACCGCAGGTCGAGGTCGAGCTGAACGGCGAGCCGCTGCGCTGACCCTCCCGGCGCGCGGGCCGCGCTGGCGAACGGCCGGGGACGGTTCAGTCCACGGCCCGGCTCACGGCCCGGGTCGGCCCGCTCCAGCTGGGTATGTACGCCGCCTTGCGGCCGACGCCGCCGCATACCACCAGCAGCAGGTCGTCAGGCGTCGCACCGACCGGCAGCCAGCCGCGGCCGAGGTCGGCGCCCTGCTCGGCGAGCGAACGGCGCATCGGTTCGGCGAGCCAGTCGAGGGGCAGGCGGGCGCGCGCATGGATCAGTGCCTTCGCCTGCTGCTTGCTGCAGCCGGCGCGATGGAACAGCGTCGCATGCTCCGGCGGCATCAGCAGCACCGGCTCGCCGCCACCGACTGTGCCGGCCGAGCCGACGTTGCCAGCGGCAGGCATCGACCCGGCGCAGGTCTGCGCGAGGTCCTCGGGCGTGCTGCTCGAGCTGTCGTTGATCTCGATGCTGCCGGCGGCGCCGACCACGGTGACCACGCCCCGTTCGCGATCGAAGCCGCGCTCGACATGCAGTGGTGCCCACGGGCTCAGAGCCTCGTTCTCGGCGACGCAGAAGCTGTACTTGCCCGGCTGCCCGAGCGTGGCCATGTCGAGTTCACCCGGGATCGCGCCACCGACGTTGCGCAGCACCAGGCCCACGGCCCGGCCGATGCTGGCGTTGGCGGCATTGCCGGGGCCGAGCGCGTTTGCGCCCGGGTTCATCCCGGCAGCCACTGCCGCGGGCCCGTTGACGATGACCAGCGGGCAGGCCGAACCGGTGGTGGTCGCGATGCCCAGCAGGTTGAACTCGTCGGCACACATCGCGCCGATCGCAGCCCCGACGATCTTCAGGCAGGCCGGCGTGCAACCGGCCATCACGGCATTGATCGCGACCTGCTGCCAGGTGACGTCGACAAAGGCCGGTGGCAGCATGCCCAGCGTGCCCGCGGGATCGACGCTGGCTGCGGCCATCATCCGCTGTACCCGGTCTGCGGTCGGCGGGATCACCGGCAGTCCGTCGGTGAGGCCGGCTGCGAGCAATGCGGCCTGGGCGAGTTCGTAATCCGACGACGGGCCGGTCCAGCATTCCATCTCGATCCTCCTGCGCCGGCGCGGTGCGCGCCAGGTCCGGTCCAAGGCTACCATCACGCCACAGATGTCCACGCGACAGCCGAGGTCCACGATGAACGATGAGCGCAGCGACTTCATGCGTCTGAGCGTAGATGCGGACGGCGTCCCGGGCCTGGCTGCCGTCATGCAGCGGCCGGGTATCGACGACCGCACCCGTGCGCTGCTCGGGCTGGCCATGGTCGCGGCGCGCTGCGAGGACAACGAGGTGCCGGCACATGTGCGCGGCTGCGTCGCGCA
>JBILGF010000421.1:0-3163 GCA_044351195.1 Burkholderiales bacterium | reverse complement strand
CGGGGTGTATGCCGGGCTGTCGAGCTTCACCGCGGCGCGCGCGACCTTCGACGCGATGGAGCAGGCTGGCGAGTTGCCGGCCGCCCTTGCCGCGGTGCGCAACCCACCGGCTCCGGCCACCACCGTCGCCGCGCGCATCGCCGACGGGGCACGCATGCGCCGCACGCTGTTCGGCGAGGCCAACGTCGAGCGCAACGAACGAGACGCCGACGATTTCATGAACCTGTTCTGGACCACGACGCACGACTTCTGCTTCGGCAACATCTGGTCGCGGCCACTGTTCGACCACGCACTGCGCAGCCAGCTCTGTCTGGCCATCGCCTCGGCGGCGGGGCAATCGGGTGCGGTCGACCGCCACGTGCGCAGCGCGCTGCGCGGGGGCGTGCCGCGCGCGCACATCGGCGAGATCTTCATCCTTGCCGGTGCGCTCGCGGGCACAGCCTGCAGCCGCGCCGCGTTCGACACGGCCCGGCGGGTGTTCGAAGAGCTGGACGGCCCGCCTTGATGTTCGTGGCCGCAGGGCCTTGCGCGAGGGTCCCGGATGCAGGTCGAGCCTGCCCCGGCGCGCCGCACACCCCGACGGGACACGCCACCGGGTGAATCGTGTACTGTCCGCCGATCGACTTTCGGCGGAGCCCTGCCCGTGCCACAACCTCCCTGGCAGTTGCCGGTCACCGAACTCGCCGCCCTGATGGCGCGCAAGGCGCTCTCCCCGGTGGAGCTGCTCGAGATGTACCTCGCACGGTGCGAGCGGTTCAATCCGGCGCTCAACGCGATCGTCGCGTTCGACATCGAAGGCGCGCGTGCCGCGGCGAAAGCTTCCGAGCAGCGCATGATGTCCGGTACGCGGCTGGGCATGCTCGACGGCATGCCCGCGACGATCAAGGACAACCTGTTCGCAAAGGGCCTGCCCGCGACCTGGGGCAGCCGCCTGTTCGAGGGATTCACCCCCGGCGATGACGATCGCGTGGTCTCGCACCTGCGTGCCGCCGGCGTGGTGATCATCGGCAAGACCAACACGCCGGAGCTCTCGCTCGCGTCGCACACCGACAACCTGCTGTTCGGCAAGACGCGCAACCCGTGGAATACGGCGCTCACTCCCGGGGGCTCCAGTGGCGGGGCGGTGGCCGCGATTGCAGCGGGGCTGGCGCCGATCGCCATCGGCACCGATGCCGGCGGCTCGATCCGGCGCCCGGCCGGCTACGTGGGGATCGTCGGGCTGCGCCCCTCGACCGGGCGCATCCCGCGCCGGCACGGTTTTCCGGCGCTGGCCAACGACTTCCAGGTGATCGGCCCGGCTGCGCGAACCGTGTCGGAACTGTACGAAGTGTTCCGCACGGTCGCGGTGCCGGAAGCCGGCGACCGTGCCTCGCTCGCCTTCGGTGCCCAGCCGCTGCCAGCGGTGCTCGAGCCCGGGCGGCTGCGCCGGCTGCGCATCCGCTACGTGTCGGGCATCGGCGACGAGCCGATCGACCCGGGCATCCGCGCGGCGATCGCCTGCGCGGCGCAGCAGGTCGCCGCGCTCGGGCACGAGGTGGTCGAGGGACCCGCACCCTTCGACATCGACCAGGTCGATGCGATCCGGGGCGTGCTCAGCGGTGCGGCCGTTGCCCGCGTGGTCCAGAGGCACCCCGACTGGCGCGAGAAGGTCGGCGCGGCGATCCTCGACTGGGGCACGAAGGGCCTGCAGCTGACCGCGACCGACTATGTGGACGCGCTCGATTCGCTGCAGGCACTGCGCGCGCGCGCCACGGCCGAGTTCGAAACGTTCGATATCCTGTTGACCGCGACCTCGACCGCGATGCCCTGGCCGGTCGAATTTCCATTCCCGAAGCAGATCGACGGGCGTACGGCCGCAGCGCGCGGGTCCGGCCTGTTCTCGGGCTATGTGAATGCCGCCGGCCTGCCCGCGATCAGCGTGCCGGTCGCGCCCTCGCCGCAAGGGCTGCCGATCGGCATGCAGCTGGTCGGCGCGTTCGGTGATGATCTCACCGTGCTGCAACTGGCGAAGCAGTTCGAGGATGCGCATCCCTGGGCCTCACGCTGGCCCTCGGCCTTCCTTGACGCGGTACCCGCCTGACTCCGCCGCCGGTGCGCACGATCGGTATGTTTCGTGCATGCAGTCGCGCCTTTCATCACTGGAGTACCTCTGAATGAACCTCCCTGTCCGTGCACTGGCCCTTTCGTTCGCCGCAGTCTTCTCGCTCGGCGCATTCGCGCAGGATTATCCCCAGCGCACCGTGCGCCTGGTGATTCCGTTCCCCCCTGGCGGTGCGACCGACGGCCTGGCGCGTATCGTCGGCCAGGGGCTGACCGCGAGCTGGGGCCAGCAGATCGTCGTCGACAACCGGCCGGGTGCGGGCGGCAACATCGGCGCGAACATCGTGGCCAAGGCACCGGCCGACGGCTACACGCTGTTCATGGTCGGCCTGAGCCATGCAGCCAACATCAGCCTGTACCGCAAGCTCGATTACCATCCGCTGCGCGACTTCACCCCGATCACCCAGGTGGTGTCGATCGACACCTTCCTCGCCGTCCACCCGTCGCTGCCGGTGAGGTCGGTGAAGGACCTGGTCGCGCTGGCGCGCGCGAAGCCCGGCGGCCTCAACTACGCTTCGGGCGGCAACGGCAGTTCGCCGCACATGGCGATGGAACTGTTCCGCAGCCTCGCCCGGGTGGATATCGTGCACGTACCGTACAAGGGCACCGAGTCGGTGATCGGGCTGCTGCGCGGAGAGACCGGCATGATCTTCGAGAACCTGATCTCGATCGGCGCGCAGATCAAGAGCGGCAAGTTGCGCGCGATCGCCAGCGGCAGCCCGAAGCGTTCGGCGGCGCTGCCCGACATCCCGACAGTCGCCGAATCGGGTGTGCCGGGCTATGCGGTGTCGCTGTGGTTCGGCATGCTCGGGCCCGCCGGATTGCCCAAGCCGGTCGTCGACCGGGCCTGGCGCGATACTGCCGCGCTGCTCAAGACCGCGGACGTGCGCGATCGTTTCGCCGCGCTCGGCGCGGATCCGATCGGCAACACGCCGGAGGAATTCACGGCATTCATCAAGGCCGAGATCGCGAAGTGGGAAAAGGTGATCCGCAGCGCCGGTATCCAGGTTGACTGATCGACAGTCTGCGGCTGGCACGGTCGGGCCCGGCCGAAAGGCGCGGC
>JBILGF010000506.1:0-2577 GCA_044351195.1 Burkholderiales bacterium | reverse complement strand
CGGAAGGCATGAAGCAGATCGACTACAAGGACATCGACCTGCTGAAGGATTTCATCAACGAGAATGGCAAGCTGATCCCGGCGCGGATCACCGGTACCAAGGCCCATTTCCAGCGCCAACTGTCGGTTGCGGTCAAGCGCGCGCGTTTCCTCGCGCTGCTGCCGTTCACCGACCTGCACTGAGAGGCCCGCGATGCAGATCATCCTCCTCGAAAAGATCGTGAACCTCGGCCAGCTCGGCGACGTGGTCAAGGTGAAAGACGGCTACGCGCGGAACTTCCTGATTCCCACCGGCAAGGCCAAGCGCGCCACGCCCGCCAACCTGAAGGAATTCGAAGTCCGGCGTGCGGAACTCGAACGCGAGTCGGCCAGCCTGCTGGCTGCCGCACAGGCGCGTGCCGAGAAGCTCGAAGGCCTGGCAGTGCACATTCGCCAGAAGGCGGGTGTCGACGGCAAGCTGTTCGGTTCGGTCACCAACGCCGACATCACCGAAGCGCTGAAGAAGCTCGACTTCGCGGTCGATCGCACGATGGTGCGCATGCCCGATGGCCCGTTGAAGACCATCGGCGAGTTCCCGGTGACCATCGCGCTGCATACCGACGTGCATGCGTCGATTGCGGTGACCGTGGTGGCTGAATAGTCCAGGGCTGCGAAGCAGCTGCGGTACCCTGAACGCCCCGGTTTCCGGGGCGTTCTGCCTTGCGCGCATGGCGTCCCGGGCCCGTCTCCGCAGGGTAGGAGTGCGACTGCCGGCGGTGATAAGCTTTCGCCATGGTACAGATCGTTTCAGCACAGACACCCGACAGCGAACTGGCGGCCGTGCGCCACGCACCCCACTCCATCGAGGCCGAGCAGTCGGTGCTCGGCGGCCTGCTGCTCGACAACAATGCATGGGAGCGCATCGCCGACCTGCTGGGCGAGGGCGACTTCTACAGTGCAGACCATCGCACCATCTACAGGCACCTGGTCAAGCTGGTCGATGAGTCGCGTCCGGCCGATGTGATCACCGTCGCCGAAAGCCTGGAGCGCAACGGAGAGCTCGCGAGGGTCGGCGGGCTGCCTTACCTGTCTGCGCTCGCAAACAACGTACCCACCGCGGCCAACATCCGCCGCTACGCGGAGATCGTCCGCGAACGCGCCCTGATGCGTGAACTGGCCCGGGTCGGTACCGAGATCGCCGAAACAGCCTATGCCCCGAGCGGGCGTCCGGCGAAGGTGCTGCTCGACGAAGCCGAGGCGAAGGTGCTGGCAATCGCCGAGGCGGGCAAGCGCACTTCGCAGGGCTTCCTCGACCTGAACGCGCTGCTGTCCGAAGTGGTCGAGCGCATAGAGGTGTTGCATGCGCGCGGAGACAGCAGCGACGTGACCGGCGTGGCGACCGGCTTCACCGACCTCGATCGCGAGACCTCCGGCATGCAGGCGGGTGACCTGATCATCGTCGCCGGACGGCCCAGCATGGGCAAGACCGCGCTTGCGTTGAACATGGCCGAGCATGTTTCGCTGGTCGAGAAGCTGCCGGTGGTGATCTTCAGCATGGAGATGTCCGGCACCCAGCTGGTGATGCGCCTGATCGGTTCATCGGGCCGGCTCGACCAGCAGCGGCTGCGCAGCGGGCGGCTCGAGGATTCCGACTGGCCGCGGCTCACCAGCGCGCTCGGTGCACTGACCCAGGCACCGATCCTGATCGATGAGACCGGTGCGCTCACGGCACTCGAGCTGCGTTCGCGCGCGCGTCGCGCGGCGCGCAGTTTCGGTGGCCGCCTCGGGCTGATCGTGATCGACTACCTGCAGCTGATGAGCTCCAGCGGCAGCGAGAACCGCGCCACCGAGATCTCCGAGATCTCGCGCGGTCTCAAGGCGCTGGCGAAGGAACTGCAGGTGCCGGTAGTCGCGCTGTCACAGCTCAACCGCAGCCTGGAGCAGCGGCCGAACAAGCGGCCGGTGATGTCGGACCTGCGGGAATCGGGCGCCATCGAGCAGGACGCCGACGTGATCCTGTTCATCTACCGCGATGAAGTCTACAACCCCGACTCGGCCGACAAGGGCACGGCCGAGCTCATCATCGGCAAGCAGCGTAACGGCCCGATCGGCACGGTGAAGCTCACCTTCCTCGGCAAACACACCAAGTTCGAGAACTACGCTCCGGTGCCCGGGCGGTTCTGAGGGGTCAGGGGGCAGGGGTCAGGGGTCAGGTCCTGTCTCTTGCGGATTTCCCCAGGGGGCTCACGCCGCATTCAAGACCGGACCCCGATTTCCCTTACAGCCGCTCGCCGGCAAAATCCGCGAGCCGCGACCGTTCTCCGCGCGCCAGCGTCACATGCCCGCCGTGCGTCCACCCTTTCATCCGGTCGACCACGTAGCTGAGGCCGGAGCTGCCCTCGGTCAGGTACGGCGTATCGATCTGCGCGATGTTGCCCAGGCAGACCACCTTGGTACCCGGGCCGGCTCGGGTGATCAGCGTCTTCATCTGCTTGGGCGTGAGGTTCTGTGCCTCGTCGATGATCAGGAACTTGTTGAGGAAGGTGCGCCCGCGCATGAAGTTGAGCGACTTCACCTTGATGCGCGAGCGGATCAGGTC
>JBILGF010000504.1:0-2580 GCA_044351195.1 Burkholderiales bacterium | reverse complement strand
TGCCGCGCGGATTGCTCACACCCTCGACGGTGATCAGGGGCAGGACGCCCCGTCGCTCAACCACGCTGGAGTAGCGCGTCACATCGCACGGGTCATTGCGATGATGGACGAACAGTTGCGGCACCTTGGCGATCGACCAGTCGAAGGCAGCCATCGGTTTACCATGGGAGTTGGATCCAGTACGCGGATCGGTGAACGTAGCCGTATGTATCGCACCGTCGATGTGCGTGTCGAGCCCGCGCGCAAGGAACGCCGTCGATACCGTACCGTAGCTGGTGCCGATCACGTAGACCTGCCTTGCGCCCTTCTTTTCGCGCAGCCAGGACACGACGTCGCCGATGTCGATGGCATGTTGCACTGAGGTGCGGTACGCGTCGCCACAGTCCAAGAAGCGCGCGGCTGGACAATCGATCGCGACGGTGTACACCCGATCGCTGTTCAGGTGCCGCCGTGCGCGCAGCAGGAAGTTACCCGCCAGGTCGAAGACCACGGCACCGCCTTCCTCCCGCAGGCGCAGCACGCCGGGATAGCCCGCAAACAGCAGTACGGCGATGTCTGCGCGGCTGCCCGTACGCTGGCTCAGCAGCACGTTCAGTGTACCGCCGCTGGCGAGCGGGACACTGTGCAGCGACTCGGTCAGTCCTTCGCTTGCAGAGCTCTGGGCGCAAGAGATCTGCCCGAACATTGCCAGCAGGAGGCAGGCAGTCGCGATCACCGTCTTCATCCTGGCAAGGTCCACCCGGAAGGCGCCGGGCGCAGCGGCGCCATCGCGTACAGGTCTACCCCCACTTCGCCCGCGCACGCACTGCCGCCGACGATTGCTCCGCCTCTTCCAGAACCCGTCCATGGTCGAGCGCGGTGAACCGTCCACCGCGCCACAGCACACGGCCATCCGCGATCACCGTATCCACATTGCGCGGCTGCGCGAACGACACCAGCGCCTCGTACGGGTCGCCCGACGGCGCGATGTTCACGTCGCGGGTACGCACCAGGATCAGGTCAGCGCGCTTGCCCGGGGTGAGCGAGCCGGTGCGGTCGGCTATACCCAGGTCGATCGCACCGTCGAGCGTCGCCAGCTGCACCAGTCGGCGCGCGGTCAGGCGGAACTTCGGTCCTATGCGGTTCTGGTGCAGGTTGTAGAGCAGCCGCATGCAGTTGAAATAGTCGACGCTGTAGGTGCCGGTGTGATCGATCGACAGGCTGGCCTTGACACCGGCTTCGAGCAGTTCACCGAGCTGGATCACGCCCGAGCGGGCTGGCCGGCGCGACTCGCCCAGAGGCGAGATGCTGTAGCTCACGCCGCGGTCGCGCAGGATCTTGCGCTCGGCCGCGGTGGTGAGCAGCGGATGCACCAGCTGCACGTCTGGGCCGAGCAGGCCGGCCTGCTCGAGGAAGGTGATCGGGCTGGGGCCGGAGGTGTGCAGCGTAATCGGCAGCTTCAGCGCGCGCGCACCACCCCAGTCCACGCGTACGATCTCGAGCGGGATGTTGCCGCGCAGCGGGTTCGGATCGGTGCCGACGTTGCGCGAGTTAATACCCAGCGTGAGCAGGCCGTCGTTGGGCATCCACGTCTTCTGGGTGCGTGCGAGGCCGGCCAGGTCCATCGGCTTGACGTCGGGCATCCCCTGCGCCGGGCCGTAGGAGAAGCGGCCGCGCAGGCCCGTGTCGCGCATCGCGCGCAGCTCGGCGTCTGCATGTTCCGGGGTCACGATGTTGTGCGCCCAGTTGTGCACCGTGGTCGCACCGGCGGTGATCGCCTCGGACAGCCCGAGGCGTACGCTGCGGTAGCTGTCCTCGGGCATGTAGAAGCGTCCGAGGAAACTGGTGACTGGGAAGTAGCCGCGCTTTGGATCGTCAATGCGGATGATCGGGCGGGTGATGCTGGTCCACAGGTGCCAGTGGGTGTCGATGAAGCCGGGCATGCAGATCATGCCGGCGGCGTCGATCACGGTGGCGTTCGCGGTGGCCGCTGAGGATGCCGCGCCGACGGAGACGATCGAACCGTTGCGCACGTGCACGTCACCGCGCTCGTAGTCGCCCACCGCGGCATCCATGCTGAGGATGGTTGCAGCGCGGATCAGGTACTCGCCGCGCGTCGGCAGGCGCGCACTGCCACCAGCCTCCATCGCGCTGCCGTCGCGTGCGTGCGGCATGCAGGCAACCAGTCCTGTCGAGGCGGCTGCGGCCGCTGCCTTGAGCAGCGAGCGCCGCCGGATCATCGGCTGTTCCATCGTCCCCTCCCGTGTCGGCGGCCGCTCATCGATGGCGTCCTGCCTTGCCAAATCCTAGCGGAAAATCGGGTCAGAGACGATTTTCTCGTTCCAGTGTTCTGGTAACTCGTCTCTGACCCGGATTGTTTACTGGCAGCAGCCTGACCCGGATTATCTACTCCAGGCCGAGCCACCACTGGATCACCTGCTTGAGCAGGAAGCCGAAGATGCCGAACGCGAGCACGAAGAAGAGGACGAAGGTGCCGAAGCGGCCGGCCTTGGATTCGCGCGCGACGCTGATGATGATGAATACCATCAGCAGGATGAAGCCGCCGATGCCCCAGGTGAGGCCGATCTCGGTGATCTGCTC
>JBILGF010000503.1:0-2585 GCA_044351195.1 Burkholderiales bacterium | reverse complement strand
ACGAGAAGCTGGCCGACAAGGGGTTCGACGACTACCTGCAGCTCGGGCCGCTGGCGGCGCTGGACGCGATACGCGACATCACCGGCGAGCCGGACGCGAACGTGATCGGCTACTGCCTGGGCGGCACGCTGCTCGCGAGCGCCCTGGCCTGGCTCAAGGCGAAGCGCCAATCCGCCCGCGTCGCGAGCGCGACCTTCTTCACCGCGATGATCGACTTCTCGGAACCTGGCGAACTGGGCGTGTTCATCGACGAGGAGCAGCTCGACCATCTCGACCGCCGGATGGCCAAGCGAGGCTACCTCGAAGGCCACGAGATGGCCGCTACGTTCAACATGATGCGCGCCAACGACCTGATCTGGTCGTTCGTGGTGAACAACTACCTGATGGGCAAGGACCCGTTCCCGTTCGACCTGCTGTACTGGAACGCCGATTCCACGCGTATGCCGGCCGCGATGCACGGCTTCTACCTGCGCAACATGTACCTGAAGAACCTGCTGCGCCGGCCCGGTGGTATCACGCTCGACGGCGTGCCGATCGACGTGACGAAGGTCGATACCCCGGCGTACTTCCTGTCGACGATCGAGGACCATATCGCGCCCTGGAAGTCCACCTACACGGGTGCCGGCCTGCTGGCCGGGCCGGTGCAGTTCACGCTGGCCGGGTCGGGCCATATCGCCGGGGTGATCAACCCGCCGGCGGCGAAGAAGTACCAGCACTGGACTAGCGCCGCTCCCCTCACTGCGAGCGCCGACGAGTGGCTCGCACAGGCCCGGTCGCATGAGGGGTCCTGGTGGCCGCACTGGCACCAGTGGGTTTCGTCCGGATTCGGCAACGGCGAGGTCGATGCCAGGCCGCCGGGCAGTGCAACGCATCCGGTGCTCGAAGATGCACCCGGCGCCTATGTGAAGCAGGCGATCGACCCGGCGGCGCCGGGCCCGGCCGCCGGCAGCGGCGTATCGCCAGCGGCACCGAAGCCGGCACCGGCACCGGCTTCGAAATCCGCACGGCCAGGCCGCTCATGATGCGCATCGCGGTGCTGGGCGCAGGCCAGATGGGCAGCGGCATCGCCCAGGTCTGTGCCGCAGCCGGCTACCCGGTGGTGCTGAGCGACCTCGATCCGGCCGCGCTCGAGCGCGCACGCGCCACGATCGCAACGAGCCTGGACCGCCTGCTGGCAAAGGCCCGCATCACGGAACACGACAAGGCCGCGACCCTGGAGCGCATCACCACGGCCAGCGGTGCCGCCGCGCTCGCCGACGCCGACCTGGTCATCGAGGCGGTGACCGAGAACCTCGACCTGAAGCGGGCGATCTTTCGCGAGCTGTCCGCCAGCTGCCGCCCCGATACGATTCTCGCCAGCAATACCTCGTCGATCTCGATGACCCGGCTGGCCGCCGTGGTCGACCATCCCGGGCGCGTGATCGGCATGCACTTCATGAACCCGGTGCCGATGATGCAGCTGGTCGAGGTGATCAGCGCACGGCAGACGTCGCGCCAGACACGCGACACCGTCGAGGCGCTGGCACGCGCGCTGGGCAAGGTCCCGGTCGACGTCAGGAACAGCCCGGGCTTCATCGCCAACCGGGTGCTGATCCCGATGATCAACGAGGCGGCGTTCTGCCTTCACGAAGGGCTGGCCAGCGCAGAGGAGATCGACACCGTGATGAAGCTCGGCATGGCCCATCCGATGGGGCCGCTGGCGCTGGCCGACCTGATCGGCATCGACACCGTCCTGTCCATCATGCAGGTGCTGCTCGACGGATTCAAGGACCCGAAATACCGGCCATGTCCGCTGCTGGTCGAGATGGTCGATGCCGGACACCTCGGGCGCAAGAGCGGCCAGGGTTTCTTCACCTATCCTGCACGGTGAACGCTGGCAGGACACCCCTGCCGGCGCCGCCCCGGTCCTTCGCGGGGCCTGACCACCGAACGTATCGACGCCGCACCGAAAGGACACCGTGACCGAGCCTGCCTTCCGGAACCTTCGCCATGACCAGCCCGAGCCGGGGATCCATGTACTGACCCTGGACCGGCCGAAGGCGCTCAATGCGCTCGACACCCTCACCCTCGACGAACTCGCCGGCGCGATCGAGACCGTGGCGAACGACCCCGGCGCGCGCGTGCTGCTGGTCACCGGCGGCGGTGTGCGAGCCTTCGTGGCAGGGGCCGACATCACCGAGATGCAGTGCCTGTCGCCGGAGGAAGCACGCGCGTTCTCCGCAAGGGCTTCTCGCCTGTTCCTCGACATCGAGGCATTGCCGGTGCCGGTGATCGCACTGGTCAACGGCTACGCGCTGGGCGGGGGCTGCGAACTCGCCCTGGCCTGCGACTGGATCATCGCCGCCGACAACGCCGTGTTCGGCCAGCCCGAGGTCAACCTCGGCATTCCGCCCGGCTTCGGCGGCACGCAGCGCCTGCCGCGGCGGATCGCGCCTGGCAAGGCCCTCGAACTGCTGTTCACCGGCCGCCAGGTCAAGGCCGACGAAGCCGTCGCCATCGGCCTGGCGAACGAGAAGGTCGCCCCGGACGCGTTGCTCGCGCGCGGCATCGAGCTGGCGAGGCTGATTTCGGCCAGGGGGCCGTTC
>JBILGF010000502.1:0-2587 GCA_044351195.1 Burkholderiales bacterium | reverse complement strand
GCTGACCGCGCGGGCCGAATACAAGAAGAAGGTCTTCGCCTCGGCGCTCAACGGACTGGAAGTCAACCCGGCGCTTGCCGATGTGCGCGCCTGCGAGAACGAGGCCGAACTCGAGGGCGGCGATTGCCTGGTGACCGAGGAACTGAAGAAGTACGTCCAGGAGACCCGCGAGGTACGCAAGCTGGCCCGTGAATCCCGGCGCACCGTGCGTCAGGCGGCGGTGCCGCAGATCGAGCGCAAGGTGGCGGTGCTCATCGGCAATGACAACTATGCCGATCGCAACATTCCCACGCTCGAGAACGCGCGGGCCGATGCCCAGGCTGTCGGCAAGCTGCTGCAGGACACGCTCGGCTATGACACGGTGATGCTCACCGATGCCAGCAAGCAGTCGGTCATCCGCACGCTGAACCGGCTGGCCCTGGAAACCGGCCCCAACGACTCGGTGATCGTCTACTACGCCGGCCACGGCGAGGCGATCGAGAACGGCAAGACCGGCTACTGGATCATGAACGACAGCAGCGCGGATCGCCCGCAGTCCTGGCTGTCGAACGGCGACGTCTCCCGACTCCTGGGCCGGATCAGCGCGCGGCAACTGATGCTGGTCTCCGACAGCTGCTTCTCGGGCGCCTTTGCCGGGGCCGAGCGGGTGACGCGGCCGGATTCACCGGACGCCGAGAAACTGCTCAGCCGCAAGGCGGCCGTGGTGATGTCCTCGGGCGGCAACGAGCCGGTGAGCGATGATGGTCGCGAGGGCCACTCGAGCTTTGCCTGGCACTTCATGGACCTGCTGCGCAAGGTCAGCGACTGGAACCTGGGCGTGTCGGTGTTCGAGACCCTCAAGGTCGAGGTCAGCAAGGACGTGCCACAGACCCCGCAGTACGGCGCCTCGCGCTTTGCCGGCCACGAGGGCAATACCGACTATCTCTTCGAGCGTCGGGAGGTCGAGAAGCGCTGAGCGCGGTCCTCAGACGTTGAGCAGGAACTCCGCGAACGACGGCCCTTCGCCCTCGCGCTTGGTCTCGGTGCTGTCGCTCTTGCTCTCCGAAGCGGTCGACTGCCGCTCGGAGTTCTCCATGAGCCACAGCAGGTTGGTTGGCGAGTCGGCGTTGGCCAGAGCGTCTTCCCGGGTGATCTTGCCCTGGCGCACCAGCTGCAGCAGGCTCTGTTCGAAGGTCTGCGAGCCGGGCGCGAGGCTCTTTTCCATGGCGTCCTTGATGTCACCGAGGTTGCCAGCTTCGATCAGTTCGGCCACGTAGCGGGTGTTGAGCAGCAGTTCCACGGCCGGGATGCGTGCCCCGGTGGTGCTGCGAACAAGCCGCTGCGAGGCGATGCTCTTGAGCGTGCCGGCCAGGTCTGAGAGCATCACCCGCCGGTTTTCAGGGGGGTAGAAGCTCACGATGCGGTTCAGCGCATTGTTGGCATTGTTGGCGTGCAGGGTGGCCAGCACCAGGTGTCCAGACTGGGAGTAGGCGATGGCGGCCGACATGGTCTCGACATCGCGGATCTCGCCGATCAGGATGCAGTCGGGCGCCTGGCGCATGGCGTTGCGCAGGCCCACCAGCAGGGAATCGGTGTCGGTGCCGATCTGACGCTGGTTGACGATCGAGCGCTTGTTGCGGAACGTGAATTCGATCGGATCCTCGAAGGTGAGGATGTGACCCGACCGGTTCTCGTTGCGGTGCTCGATCAGCGAGGCCATGGTGGTGGACTTGCCCGATCCGGTGGAGCCCACCACCAGCACCAGGCCGCGTGGTTCCATCACCATCTGGCGCATGGCCTCGGGCAGCCCCAGGTGTTCGAACCGGGGTATGTCGCCCGGGATGTACCGGATGACGCAGGCTGGCGAGCCGCGCTGCCGGAAGACGTTGATCCGGAAGCTGCCCACGCCCGTCACGCTGTAGCCCAGGTTGAGCTCGCGACGATCCTCGAACTCCTGCCAGTGCCGCTCGGAGACCACCTGGCGCAGCAGCGCCATGACCGCGGCGGGATCGAGGCGCTGCTGGTTGATGGGAACGGTGAGGCCGTTGACCTTGATGTGGGCTGCCGATCCGGGCGACAGGAAGAGGTCCGACCCCTTCTTTTCGGCCAGCAGCCGCAGCAGCTTTTCCATCATCGACACGAGCGACCGCCTTTCCCTCGTGCCGCCCGGCTCAGTCGCCGCGCAGCAACTCGTTGATCGCGGTCTTCGCCCGCGTCTGGGCGTCGACGCGCTTGACGATGACCGCGCAATACAGATTGACCCGACCGTCCGCCGAAGGCATGGAGCCGGGCACCACCACCGAACCCGAGGGCACGCGGCCGTAGAGCACCTGACCCGTGGTGCGATCGAAGATCTTGGTGCTCTGGCCGATGAACACGCCCATCGACAGCACCGAGTTCTCCTCGACCACCACGCCTTCGACCACCTCCGAGCGGGCGCCGATGAAGCAGTTGTCCTCGATGATGGTCGGGTTGGCCTGCAGGGGCTCCAGCACGCCCCCGATGCCGACACCGCCCGACAGGTGAACATTGCGGCCGATCTGCGCGCACGAACCTACCGTGGCCCAGGTGTCGACCATGGTGCCCTCATCGACGTACGCACCGATGT
>JBILGF010000082.1:0-9081 GCA_044351195.1 Burkholderiales bacterium | reverse complement strand
TCCGCTTGAATGAACAGTTAGGGCTTGAGCGTCAACATAAGCGTCCAGGAGCCGGCGAATCATTCGTTGGTACTGCGTCTGGTGCTTTGCTGCCTCTGTCTTGAAGAAGTCGAGACTCTTCTTGCTCAGCGCGAGCGTGACCTTGACGCCTTCTTCCCGGAACGCGAGTTCCGCCGGCGAGGGCAGGAAGTCAGACACCACTTCCGTCTTGCCTAGTGGCTCATCCGTGTACTTTACCTTCGCGCTCATAGATCGCTTTTCCTTTGCGCCAATAGCCAGCCCCGATGATTCGAATCACCGATGCTCGCCAGGTGAACCGGACCGTCAACACGCCACCATCCACCTGCCCGAAGCAGTAGAACCGCTCCTCGGACTGGCTATGAGTGACATCTCTGGCGATTACACGATTCGGATCAGCAAAAGCGAACTGGGCGCGAACGAACGAAACACCGTGCTTCCGTTGGTTCTCGGCGTCCTTTTTCGGATCCCAGTCGAAGCGCGTGCTCGCCATTCGGAAAGACTAGCACAAAGCCAGATTCCTAGCCATACGTGCGTATGGCTTACCCTAACGTGTTGTAGGGAGACGAACTTGCCCTTTACCGCCGCCGATCGTCTCCGTAAATCGGCATCGTAAGCACCTGTTTCCGCCCTTCTTTTCCGTAGCTTAAGAGAATTATGCTGGATATTTCCTCCAATAATCCAGCCATGAAAACCGGCAAGCTGCCGCTCCCCACGCTGAGGTCCGAAAAGCTGCTCGATCAGCTGCGCGAGCGCATTCGCTACCTGCATTACAGCATGCGCACCGAGCAGGCTTACGTCCATTGGGCGCGCGCGTTCATCCACTTCCACGACCGGCGGCACCCCGCCGACATGGGCAGGCCGGAAGTCGAGCTCTTCCTGTCCTGGCTGACGAACAAGCGCAAAGTCTCGGCATCCACGCACAGCCAGGCGCTGTCTGCATTGCTGTTCCTGTACGGCAAGGTGCTGGGGGTCGACCTGCCCTGGATGTCCGGTATCGACCGGCCACGTGGCACGAAGCGATTGCCGGTGGTGCTGTGGCCGGACGAGATCGCGCGCATCTTTGCGGTGATGGACGGCGAGCACCGTCTGTTCGCCCAGTTCCTCTATGGTACCGGCCTGCGCATCACCGAAGGCCTGCAGTTACGGGTGAAGGATGTCGACTTCACGCGTCGCGCGATCATCGTCCGCGAGGGGAAGGGTGGGAAGGATCGGGTCGTCATGCTGCCGCAGAGCCTGACAGCTGGGCTGCGCGCGCAGTTGGCCCGCGCCGGGGCCCTGTGGCGTGCAGATCAGGTGGCCGGACGCGGCGGCGTCGAGATGCCAGACGCACTGGAGCGGAAGTATCCGAGGGCGGGGTATTCATGGACATGGTTCTGGGTCTTTCCGCAGGCGACGCACTCGGTGGACCCGCGCTCGGGCGTGGTGCGCCGTCACCACATGTACGACCAGACCTTCCAGCGCAGCTTCAAGCGGGCCGTCAGCCTCGCTGGAATATCCAAGCCCGCGACGCCGCATACGCTCAGGCATTCGTTCGCCACCGCGCTGCTGCAGACAGGCTATGACATCCGGACAGTGCAGGAACTGCTCGGGCATGCCGATGTGTCGACGACGATGATCTACACGCATGTGCTCAACATCGGGGGCGGCGGGGTCCGCAGCCCGGTTGATTCACTGCCCGACCATGCGGCGGAGGGGACGCCCGCGTTCGATCCGGTCTTGGCCGTGCCAGCATTCGTGAAACGGTAGACGCGGTAACCCACCTGAAAACAATGGGGGACACTGTACGACGCCGACACGATGCGCCACCACGGCAGTTGCCGTCGCCGCACCCGCCCTGCTCGGCTCGATGAGCGGCACGCGCATGGTCGACGTGCCCTGCATGGGCGGTGGCCCGGCGACCGCGGCACTGGTCTCGGGCGAGGCGCAACTGTCGGCCGGCACACCCGCGTCGGTGTCGACCCATCTGGGCACCAACCGGTTGCGGCTGGTTGCCGTCACCTCCGATACACGCCTCACGGCGTTCCCGAACACCCCTACCGTCGCCGGGTCCGGCCGTCAGTCGGACCGTCAGTCCGGCTTGATCCCGCTCGCCTGCACCACCTTCGTCCAGCGCGCGAAGTCCTCGCGGATGAAGGTACCGAACGCCTCCGGCGTGCTGCCCTGGGCATCCACGCCCATCTGCGCGAAACGTTCCTTCACCTGCGGCGTGCCCAGGGCCTTCACGGCGGCCGCATGCAAGCGCTGCACGATTACGGCCGGCAACGCGGCCGGGCCGAGCAGACCGGTGGCGTTGGCGATCTCGAAGTCTTTCAGGCCGGCCTCGGTGAAACCGGGCACGTCGGGCAGCGTCGACATCCGGCTGCGCGAGGACACGGCCAGCGCGCGCATCTTGCCGCCGCGCACGTTGCCGCTGGCGGTCGAACCCTGGTCGAACAGCAGGTCGATCTGGTTACCCATCACGTCGGTGGCCGCGAGCGCTGCGCCCTTGTAGGGTACGTGCAGGAACTTCACGCCATTGAGCATCTGGAACAGTTCGCCCACCAGCTGGTTCGACGAACCCGTGCCACCCGAGCCCATGGTCAGCGCACCGGGTTTCTCGCGTGCGAGTCGAAGCAGGTCGGCGACCGTCTGCACGCCCAGGCCGCTGCGTACCACCAGCACGAATGGTGTGGTCTGCAGGTTCACGATCGGCGTGAAGTCACGCACCGGGTTGTACGGCGCGTTCGGATACAGGGCCGGTGCGACGCTGAACGTGCTGTTCGAACCGGTGAGCAGCAGGTAGCCGTCGGGCGGCGCCTTCGCGACCAGTTCGGAGCCGATCATGCCCCCGGCGCCGGTACGGTTCTCGACCACGACCGGCTGGCCCAGCGTCTCCTGCATCGCCGGCGCGACCAGCCGCGCGGTGAGGTCGACGTTGCCGCCGGGCGCGAACGGAACGATCAGGCGGATCGGCTTCGATGGCCAGGCCGGCGAAGGCTGTGCCGATACAACGTCGATCGAGATGACGGCACTGGCAGCCGTGGCTGCAAGGACCCGCGCGAGGGCGGCTGCATTCTGCTTCATGGTGACTCCTCCTGTGGACGGCGCGCTGCTGCGCGCTCGATACGGTGCACGGATCGTTCAGACGGTGTCGGCGATCCAGTCCGCGATGTAGTCGACGCCGAGCTGCCGGTGGTCGAGCTGCACATGATACGTACCGCCCTCGTCCTCGGTGAACACCTTCAGGTGCTTGCGCGTCGATCCGATCGCATCGTACAGCCGATGGGCCGAAACGACCGGCACCACCTTGTCCTTCTCGCCATGCACGATCAGGAACGGCATCGTGATGTCCTTCGCCACGTCGGCGAGGCTGAAGCCGCGCGCCTTCTCGATCGCCGCCTCGAGCGTGTCGGTGACCATCACCCAGCGGAAGTGGAAGGCCGACTGCGGCGTGGACTTCGGATCTGCATCCTGGCGGCGCTTGATCTCGAGCTGCCAGGCATGCAGGTCCCAGTGCAGCGCGGCGAATGCGACCCCCGCTGCATACCGTTGGTCGAACGCGGCGACGCGTCCGGCGTAATAGCCGCCGAAGCTGTAGCCCATCACCACCACCTTCGAGCGGTCGACCTCGGGCCGTGCCGCGACCCAGTCGTAGGCGGCCCGGCCCGGCACCTCGTAGTCGTGGCGCGCGGCAAGGTCGCGCAGCCGCAGCGACTCGCCCTGCCCCGGGCCGTCGATGGCGAGCGTGTGGAAACCCCGGGCTGCGAACTCGAGCCCGTTGAACAGCACGCTCATCTCCTTGCAGTTGTCCATGCCATCGAACACGACCACGGTCGGTGCCGGCCCGGTCACGCCCGGTGCCTTCAGGAACCAGGCCGGCAACGAACCGCCTTCGTACGGCACCTCGACCCGCTCGATGTTCGGGTAACGCCGCAGCAGGCCCTTGCCCTGACAGTCGAGCGACTTGCGGCCGAGTTCGCGCTTCTGCGCACCTGGTTCGACGAAACGCTCGGCGGTGAAGTAGTACATGCCGGCACGCAGGTAGGAATTGCCTGCGGTCATCCGGTGTCCAGCCGCCTCGGCGGCATCGGCACGCTGCTCGAGCCGGGCCGCCATCCGCTCCCATTCTTCGCGGAAGGCATCGGGCTCGGCCTGCCGTTCGCGCAGGCGCTCGCAGACCTCGTCGATCTCGCCCAGGGCGACGCAGCCGTACGGCGCCATCCCCTTGCAGATCAGCGTCGCGTTCGACCAGGTCATGTTGCCCGGGAACTCCTCGATCCAGCGTCCCATCAGCGCCCCCGCATTCGGCATGTCGGCAAAGCCTGCACGACGGCCACTGACCCTGCGCGCACACCGCCCGCGCAACGAGCCTGGCCTGTCACCCCGTGCGCGAGGTTACACTGCCGGCAACCGGCCTGGATTACCGAGATGGATGCAGACACGTATCGTGCAATCGCCGGGTCGTCGCGGCCCGGAGCGCATCATGGTGCATCGCGCCCCTCCGGCTGCAACACCCAGCCCTGGCCCCAGCCCTGGCCCCAGCCCCGGATGTTCCGTGGATACGCCGACAGCCTCGATCTGCCGGTGCCCGCGCATTGAACCACTGGCTCGACACGCCCTGGCTGGGCATCGCCGTGGCGGGCGGGGCGGGGTTGCTGATCGGGCTCGAACGCGAGCGGCGCAAGCGCCAGCCGGGTCATGTCGCCTTCGCTGGCGTGCGCACCTTCACGCTGGCGGCACTGACCGGCGCGATTGCGCAGGCTCTGACGCAGCCCTGGATCGTCCTGGCCGGCGCCTTGCTGCTGGGCGCCCTGATCACGGTCTCCTACATTCGTTCGTCGGTGGTCGACAGCGGCGCCACGACCGAGCTTGCGCTGTTCGTCACCTACCTGATCGGCGTGGCGGCGGTCGCACAGCCGATGCTGGCGGCCGGCGTGGCCGTGGCCGTGACGGCGCTGCTTGCCTCGCGTACCCGCCTGCATGCCTTTGCGAACGAAGTGCTCAGCCCGGACGAGCTTCGCGATGGATTGATCCTGGCGGCCTGCGCGCTGATCGTGCTGCCGCTGGCGCCATCGACGCCGATCGACTGGCTGGGTGGGCTTGATCTGCGCCAGATCTGGGGCG
Organism: Burkholderiales bacterium; assembly: GCA_044351195.1. Taxonomy (GTDB): domain Bacteria; phylum Pseudomonadota; class Gammaproteobacteria; order Burkholderiales; family CAIKXV01; genus CAIKXV01. Next base: position 3,957 of record JBILGF010000082.1, on the reverse strand, counting down.
TGGTCGTTCTGTTGCTGGCGATACAGGCGGGCGGCCATGCAGCGCTGCGCCTGCTCGGCCCGCAGCATGGCCTGGCCGTCTCCGGATTCGCCTCCGGCTTCATCACCAGCACCGGAACCATCGCTGCCTTCGGCCTGCGCGCCCGGCGCTCGCCGGAGCAGTTGCAGGCCTGTGCATCGGGTGCGCTGCTGTCCTGCCTGTCCACCTTCGTCCTGCTCGGCGTGCTGATCGTCGCGCTGCAGCCGTCTGCATTGCGCGAGAGCCTCCCGATGCTGGCCGCAGGCCTTGTGGCCGTGGTGGTTTCGAGCCTGCCGGGGCTGCTGCGCGGCACATCCGTCCCGGCCGAGCAGGTGCCACGGCGCCGGGCGTTCAGCCTGCCCGGCACCGTCGGCTTCGCGCTGCTGCTCGCCGGGGCGACCGTAGCCACCCGATGGCTGGACGCCGCGCTGGGCACCGAGGCTTCGCTCGCCGCGGTTGCCGTCGCCGGCTTCGCCGACGTGCATGCGGCTGCAGCATCGGCACTGTCGCTCGCCCGAGCAGGCGACGATACGGCCGCGCAACTGCAGTGGCTGCTGCTGATCGCGATCAGCACCAACACCGTGAGCAAGGCGGTGGCCAGCCTGGCTGGCGGGCCAGGCTATGCGCTGCGGGTGGTGCCGGGACTGCTGCTCGCGGCGGGTGCGGCATGGGCTGCGTCGGCAGCCACGGGCAGCATCTGAAGGACTGTCGGCATCACCCGGAGCGGTCGACCGGGCCGCAGCCAGCCGCCGATGCTAGCCGCCGCGGCCAGCGTCGAGCCCCGGCGCCGTGTGATGCTCGCGCGACTGCGTCATCAGCGACCCGACGATCATCCCCACGATGGCGAATCCGAGGCCCACGAGCTGCGGCGGCCAGAACCCCTCGGGCGCGACCACCTCCAGCGTGATCCACGACAGCAGGCCGAGCACGATCGACAGCACGGCGCCGGCATTGGTCGCGCGCCGCCAGTACAGGCCGAACACCAGCGGCGTGAAGGCCGCCACCAGCGTGACCTTGTAGGCGTTCTGCACCATCTCGTACATCGTGCTGCGCGAGTTGAGCGCGAACAGCAGCGCGCCCATCGCGAAGATGATCAGCATCAGGCGTACGGTCAGCAGCAGCTGGCGGTCGCCCATGTTCTTCACGAACGGGCGGATCACGTTCTCGGTGAAGATCGAGGCCGGGGCCAGCAGCGCGCCCGAGGCGGTTGACAGTATCGCCGACAGCAGCGCGCCGAAGAACATCGCCTGCGCCCAGATCGGCGTCTGTGCAAGCACCGCGTCGGGCAGGATGCGCTGGATCTCGCGTGCATCGTCGGAATCGAACAACTGCACCATCGACGGATCGATGATCAGCGCCGCGAAGGCGATGAACATCGGCACGAAGGCGAAGCAGAAATAGGCGCCGGCGCCGATCAGCGAGGCGCGCACCGCGGTGTCCTCGTCCTTCGCCGAGGTGACGCGCTGGAACACGTCCTGCTGCGGGATCGACCCGAGTGCGAGCGTGAGGAAAGCCGCGATGAACGGCAGCCACTCGCCGAGCCCGCCCTGCGGGAAAAAGGCGAACTTGTCGGCGTCCATCGCCGCCTGCACCACGACACCGGCACCGCCGGCCATGTCGGCCAGCAGCCAGGCGACGGCGACCAGGCCGATCAGGATCACCACCGTCTGGAACAGGTCGGTCAGCGCGACCGACCACATGCCGCCCCAGACCGTGTAGCCGGCGACCACCGCGGTGCCGATCATGATGCCGGCCGACAGCGAGATCGCACCATCGGAGAGCACCATCAGCACCAGCCCGAGTGCGGTCAGCTGGGCCGAGGTCCAGCCCAGGTAGGACAGTCCGATCGCCAGGCTGGTCACCACCTCGACCGGCTTGTTGTAGCGCTTGCGGTAGAAGTCGCCGATGGTCAGCAGGTTCATCCGGTAGAACGCACGGGCGAAGAAGAACGCGACCACCAGCAGACAGACCGATGCCCCGAAAGGGTCTGCCGGAATGCCGTTCAGGCCGTCGCGCGCGAAGGTGGCGGACACCGACAGGACCGTCTCGGCGCCGAACCAGGTGGCGAACACGGTGGCCACACTGATGTACAGCGGCAGGCTGCGGCCGGCGACCATGAAATCCTTTGCGTCGTGCACGCGGCGCGCGGCATACAGGCCGATGGCGATGGTGGCAAGCAGGTACAGAGCTACGATCGTGACAAGCATGGTCTTCCCGTCAGGATGGAATTCGCTGTCGCCTCCTGAGGCAACTGGCGTGCCAGCAGCGCACGCCTACCACCCGGAGACCACCTGCCAGGCGAACAACGCCACCAGGCTGGTCGCGATGATACCGAGCAGCAGGGTCTGGCGCCGCTGCTGGCGGATCAGTCGACGCAGTTCGAGGGCCAGCGCGTCGTTGCGTCCGGGCCGCAACGCCTGCGATATCTGGCGCGGAATATGCGGCAGCGTACTGGCCCAGCCCGGCGCCTCGTCCTGCAGCCCGCGCAAGAACGCACGCCAGCCGAGCTGCTCGCTCATCCAGCGCTCGAGGTAGGGCTGCGCAGTCTTCCACAGGTCGAGGTCGGGGTCGAGGTCGCGGCCCAGGCCCTCGATGTTGAGCAGCGTCTTCTGCAGCAGCACCAGCTGCGGCTGGATCTGGACATTGAACCGGCGCGAGGTCTGGAACAGGCGCAGCAGCACCTTGCCGAACGAGATCTCTTTCAGGGGCTTGTCGAAGATCGGTTCGCACACGGCGCGGATCGCACTCTCGAATTCATCGACCCGGGTGTCGGCAGGCACCCATCCGGCTTCGAGGTGCGCGAGCGCGACCCGCTTGTAGTCGCGGCGGAAGAATGCGAGGAAATTCTGCGCCAGGTAGTTCTTGTCGACATCGGTCAGAGTGCCGACAATGCCGAAGTCGAGCGCGATATAGCGGCCATCCGGTCCGACGAAGATATTGCCCGGATGCATGTCGCCATGGAAGAAGCCGTCGCGAAACACCTGGGCGAAGAAGATCTCGACGCCAGAGCGCGCCAGCAGCGGGATATCGATGCCGGATTCGCGGATCTCGTCGATGTGCGAGATCGGGATGCCGTACATCCGCTCCATCACCATCACTTCGGTCGCGCACCAGTCCCAGTAGATCTCGGGCACCGTCAGCAGCGGCGAGTCGGTGAAGTTGCGGCGCAGCTGGCTGGCACTGGCCGCTTCGCGCATCAGGTCGAGTTCGTCGAGCAGGTGCTTCTGGAACTCGTGCACCACCTCGCGCGGACGCAGCCGCTTGCCGTCGGCCCACAGCGTCTCGATCAGGCCGGCAGCCGCATCGAGCAGCCCGAGGTCGTTCTCGATGATGCGGCCAATGCCGGGACGCAGCACCTTCACGGCGGCCTCGCGGCCATCGGGCAGGATCGCGAAATGCACCTGGGCCACCGAGGCGCTGGCCACCGGCACCGGGTCGAACGAGGCGAATACCTGGTCGACCGGCTTGCCGTATACCCGTTCCAGCGTCTCGAAGACCTGGACGCTCGGGAACGGTGGCACCTGGTCCTGCAGCTTCGCCAGTTCGTCGGCGATGTCCGGCGGAATCAGATCGCGCCGGGTCGACAGCATCTGGCCGAACTTCACGAAGATCGGGCCGAGGGCCTCCAGTGCCAGGCGCAGTCGCTCCCCGCGCGGCGCATCGCCGCGATGGCCACCGCGACTCAGGCGCAGCAGCGGGCGCAGCGCGGCGAAGCGTTCGTGGCCGAGCACGAAGCTGTCCAGCCCGTAGCGGTAGGTGACCTGGAGTATCCGGAAGAGTCGCAGCAGCCGCATCATCGATCAACGGGGACGCGCGGTGGGCGCCGGGTCAGGGGGCAGGAGCGCCGCCAAGTATAGCCCGGCAGCCGGCGATGGCCGCCGGCGGCCCTCATGGCGTGCGCGGGCGGCGCGCAGCATCGGCGCGCGCGGCCTCGAGACG
>JBILGF010000501.1:0-2606 GCA_044351195.1 Burkholderiales bacterium | reverse complement strand
CGTTGTGGGATGTCTATCATCGTGCGTTTCAGGGGCTGGAGGCGTCCGGCCATCTGCGGCGCCCGACGGTTCCGGAGCCCTGCATGGCAAACGCGCACATGTACTACATCCTGCTGCCCGATCGCACGGCGCGCCCGGGCTTCATCGACCAGCTCGCCCGGCGCGGCATCAACGCGGTCTCGCACTACGTGCCGCTGCACAGTTCGCCCGGCGGAATGCGCTTCTCCCGCACCGCGGCTGAGTTACCGCTGACAACCGATCTTGCAGACCGGCTGGTGCGGTTGCCCTTGTGGATCGGGCTCGACGATCAGCAACAGCGTGTCATCGAGGCGGTGCATGAGATCCTGGCGGGATAAGCTGCGGCGAAAGACCGCGGCTGGTCAGTCGATCAGTCGCCCCGAGTGGCGGAACGGATGGCGCGGCCCCCAGTCGCCGAGCACCGCAGTATGGGTCACCAGGCGCAGGCCGTCCCACTGGTGCAGCTGGTAGCCCGGCGGCTCGAGCACGAAGTCATCGCGTGCGCCCGGGGCGAGATCAAGCGCGATCTGATGCGCCGGGCTCGGGCACACCGAGGCCACGGTGCCACCGAAGCGCGCGTGGATCGAGCGGTGCAGGTGCCCGCAGAGCAATCGTTCGACCTGCGGATGGCGGGCAATCACGCGCGCGAGTTCGTCCGCGCCGGCGAGTCCGATCAGGTCCATGTGCGCGATGCCGGTACGAAACGGCGGGTGGTGCATGAGCACCACGGTCGGTGCGTCCGCTCGCGCGGCGAGCGTGTGTTCGAGCCAGTCGAGCCGGCGGGCGCAGAGTTCTCCGCGGCCATGCCCGGGCACCTGGGTGTCGATCGCGACCAGCCGTACGGGATACTCGTCGATCGCGTATTGCACGAACTCGTCGTGCTGGCGCAGCCAGGGGTGGTCGGGGAACGCGCGTCGCAGCGCGTCTCGGCCGTCATGGTTGCCCGGCAGCAGGTAGAGCGGCATGCGCAGGGGCGCGAGCAGTTCGCGCAGCAGCGCGTACTCGTCGTCGCGGCCGTAGTCGACGAGGTCGCCGGTGGCGACGACCACGTCGGGACGGGGCGCGAGCGCCGCGATCGCGGCCACGCAGGCCTCGAGCATGGCCGCAGTGTCCACCACGCCATAAGCGCGGCGGCGGGCGGCCTTGATGTGCAGGTCGGTAATCTGGCAGATGAGCATGGTCTCTTCACATCGACGATAGTGGCACGAACAGGTTCGCGGCTTTCCCCGCGATTCATCGCACTGTAACCTGAGGGCGTGAGGCTACGGCTCCGGGTGCGGGTGCGCCTGATGAAAGATAAGGACTCAAGATGACAGATGCATGGAGCAATCGCCGGCCAGCGCGGCGCGCACTGGCCGTGATGGTCGGTGCCGGCCTGGTGTGCGGTGCCGTCGGGGTCTCGGCGCAGGCCTGGCCGCAACGGCCGGTCCGAGTGGTCGTGCCATTCCCCGCGGGCGGCATCGTCGACATCATCGCGCGCGCGCTGGGCGAACCGATGGCGAAGTCGCTCGGCCAGCCGTGGGTCGTCGAGAATCTCACCGGGGCATCGGGCTCGATCGGCACCGACGCCGTGGCGCGCGCGGCAGCCGACGGGCATACACTGCTGCTGGCCAGCCCTTCGCACACCACCAACCTCAGCCTGGTGAAGGCCCTGCCGTGGCATCCGCTGCGCAGCTTCTCCCCGGTGACGATGGTGGGCAGCATCCCCAACCTGATCCTGGCGCATCCGGTGCTGCCGGTGAAGTCGGTGCGCGAGCTGGTCGCGCTCGCAAAGCGACGCCCCGGCGATCTCAACTATGCATCGGCCGGGCCCGGGTCGGCGATCAACCTCGCCGGCGAGATGCTGCGCACGATGGCGGGCATCGATGTCGTCCACGTTCCCTACCGCGGTCAGCCCGAGGCACTCGCCGCGCTGCTCGCGGGCGAGGTGCAGTTCATGCCGCTCACCGTCGCGCTGGCCGAGGCTCCGGTGCGTGCCGGGCGGGCGAGGGCGCTGGCGGTGACCTCGACGCGCAGGCTGCAGGCGTGGCCGGATCTGCCCACGGTCGCCGAGAGCGGCTATCCGGCCTACGAGGTGAGCACCTGGTTCGCCTTCCTTGCGTCGGCGGGCACGCCGGCACCGGTCGTGGCCCGGCTCAACGACGAGTTGCGCGCGGCGCTGCGCCTGCCGCAGATCGAGAAGCGGCTGCTCGGGCTGGGCATGCAGATCGAGCCTGGCTCGCCATCAGAGCTGGCCTCCTTCCTCGAGCGCGACGTCGAGCGCTGGGCGAAGGTGGTGCGCGCGGCCGGCATCTCGCCCTCTGACCGGAGCGCAGGCGATGGCACCCAACATCCTGCTGATCATGGCCGACCAGCTGGCCGCGCCTGCGCTGCCTGCCTACGGTCACCGCGTGGTACGCGCGCCGAGCCTCGATGCGCTGGCTGCGCGCTCGGCGGTGTTCGACGCTGCCTACTGCAACTTCCCGATCTGCGCGCCTTCGCGCTTCTCGATGCTCGCCGGGCGCCTGCCCTCGGCGATCGAGGCCTGGGACAACGCCTGCGAGTTCCCGGCGACCGTGCCGACGATGGCGCACTACCTGCGGGCGGCG
>JBILGF010000500.1:0-2607 GCA_044351195.1 Burkholderiales bacterium | reverse complement strand
ACGACGTATACCTGCGGCCGCTGCCTACCGCCGACCTGAACGGCACCCTCGGCATGTCGCTCGGCGTGCTGCTGCTGATGCTCTATTACGGCATCAAGATCAAGGGTGTCGGCGGCTTCATCCACGAACTGTTCTGCGCGCCGTTCGGGTCCAACCCGCTGCTCTGGCCCGCGAACTTCCTGCTCAACCTGATCGAGTACCTGGCCAAGATGGTCTCGCTCGGCATGCGGTTGTTCGGCAACATGTACGCCGGCGAACTGCTGTTCTTCCTGATCGCGCTGATGGGTGGCTATGCGGCGCTGAATGCCACCGGCATCCTGCTCGCCCTCGCCCACGTGGTGGCCGGCACGGCGTGGCTGATGTTCCACATCCTGATCGTGCTGCTGCAGGCGTTCATCTTCATGATGCTGACGCTGGTCTACATCGGCCAGGCGCACGAGGGTCACTGAGCCTGACGACAGCGGGCAGGCCCCTCGCTGCCCGGTGCTTCATCTGCTGGTCTCCTTTTTCATTGTTTCCGCTTCACTCACTGATTCATTCGCGTTTTTTCCACAGGAGTAGTTGTGATGACTGATGTAGCCTTCGTAGCCCTCGCCTGCGGTTTGATCATCGGCCTCGGTGCCATCGGTGCCTGTATCGGCATCGGTGTCATGGGCGGCAAGTACATCGAAGCCGCAGCACGCCAGCCCGAGCTGATGAACACCCTGCAGACCAAGATGTTCCTGCTGGCCGGCCTGATCGACGCGGCGTTCCTGATCGGCGTCGGTATCGCGATGATGTTCGCGTTCGCCAACCCGTTCGCCGGCTGATCCAGCACCGCCGGCGCCTGCAGCGCCCGGCGCAGTCACCCACCGCCGCTGGCTGATCCTTCAGCAGCGGAGGTCGGGCGATGTAACCGGGCCGGTTTTGCGGCAGGCAGCACCCACCAGCGTTCGCGCGCAGCCACCCAGCCGGGCAGGGGCTGCGCGGATCGATCGAGGTTAGACATGAGTATCAACGCTACGCTGTTCATACAGCTGATCGTCTTCTTCATCGGTGCGATGATCACCATGAAGTTCATCTGGCCGCCGCTGATCGGCGCGCTGGAAGAGCGGCAGAAGAAGATTGCCGACGGCCTGGCCGCCGGCGAGCGCGGCAAGCAGGATCTGCTCGCTGCCGAGAAGCGCGCCCAGGAAGCCGACCGTGCCGCCCGCGACCGTGCCCAGGAAATCCTGGCGCAGAGCGAGAAGCGCGCCGCCGCCGTGATCGAGGAAGCCAAGGTCACGGCGAAAGCCGAAGCCGACCGCATCTCGGCCGCCGCGAAAGCCGAAGTCGAGCAGGAAGTGCAGCGCGCCCGCCAGGCCCTGCGCGAGCAGGTTGCCGCCCTCGCGGTGGCCGGTGCCGAGCGCATCCTCAAGCGTGAAGTCGACGCCAGCGCGCATGCGGCGATGCTGAACGATCTCAAGCAGGCACTCTGAGCATAACGATGGCCGAGATCTCCACTGTCGCCCGTCCGTACGCCGAAGCCGCGTTCAAGCTGGCCCAGGAGTCGGGTTCCATCCCGGCCTGGTCCGACCTGGTCGGCAGCCTGGGTTCGATCGCTGCCGACCCGCAGGTCGCCAGCCGCCTGGGTGACCCCGGCCTGCAGCCGGCGAAGCTCGCCGGGTTCTTCGGTTCCCTTGTTCCGGGTGGCTTGACCGCCGAAGCGCAGAACTTCGTGCTGATGCTGGCCGAGAACGGCCGCATCGAACTGCTGCCCGAGATCGCGGCGCAGTTCCATGCGCTGCGCAACGCCGCCGAAGGCCGTGCCGACCTGGTGGTCGAGTCTGCCTTCCCGCTCGAAGGCGCCGAGCTGGCCAGTCTGGTCGCCAGCCTCGAGAAGAAATTCGCGCGCAAACTCAACTACAGCGTGGTGATCGTCCCCGAGCTCATCGGTGGGGTCCGAGTCACCGTCGGCGACGAAGTGCTGGACGCTTCGGTGCGCGGCCGTCTCGCGCAGATGGCCACCGCCCTTCAATCCTAGGAGCACTGTGATGCAATTGAATCCGTCCGAGATCAGCGAGCTGATCAAGAGCCGAATCCAGAATCTGGGCGTCGACTCGGAGGTGCGCAACCAGGGCACCATCGTGTCGGTCGCCGACGGCATCTGCCGCGTGCACGGCCTGTCCAACGTGATGCAGGGCGAGATGCTCGAGTTCCCGAACAACACGTTCGGCCTCGCGCTCAACCTCGAGCGTGATTCGGTCGGCGCGGTGATTCTGGGCGAATACCAGCACCTGTCCGAGGGTGACATCGTCAAGACCACCGGCCGCATCCTGGAAGTGCCGGTCGGTCCCGAACTCATCGGCCGCGTGGTCGATGCGCTGGGCAACCCGATCGACGGCAAGGGCCCGATCAACGCGAAGATGACCGACGTCATCGAGAAGGTCGCCCCGGGCGTGATCGACCGTCGTTCCGTGTCGCAGCCGGTGCAGACCGGCCTGAAGTCGGTGGACGCGATGGTGCCCGTCGGCCGCGGCCAGCGCGAGCTGATCATCGGCGACCGCCAGACCGGCAAGACCGCCGTGGCCGTCGACACGATCATCAACCAGAAGGGCACCGGCATTAAGTGCATCTACGTCGCCATCG
>JBILGF010000110.1:0-8249 GCA_044351195.1 Burkholderiales bacterium | reverse complement strand
CCAGCGATGGGCTGCTCGTCCTGCTTCGGCTCAACGGGGGCACTTTCGCGCGCTTCCGTCGATCTCCCGCAACCGCGATGGGTCGGCCCGAGATATGAATCGTCGCGTCCTCGCGTCCTTGTTGTCCTGATCAATCCCGGCGCTGGTAACGGACGACAAACACCCGAAAATGTAGATTTGAAGCGCCTACTTCATCGTTACAAGACAAGCGAAGCGTCACTTGACGAAGTGTTTACTTTCCAAAAGGGGCACATGCGAGCATGGGGTCGTGGGGGTAAGTTTCTTCCGTTCTACACCACTACGTTAAACCTTCAACTTGATGAACTCAGTTTTCTGAACATCGCCTTGTGTGCGACAGCCAACGACAAGTACCCGGCTAGGATGCTGACAAACTGCTTTCATTCCCACACCGCCGAGATCGCGAAAGTACTTCAGCCCGACGTTGTCCTACTTTCGGGATCGGCGACACATGCTTTCGCCAGGCACTTTTCCAGAGTGCTACCTCGCGCCGAGGTCATCTGCATGATGCATTACGCCAATCGAGAAGGCGGTGAAGCCGAGAATCGTGAGCACGCACGAGTGCTACAGGTACTTCATGATCACCAGTCCGCTCACGGAGTCTAACTCTATGTTCGATCGGAACGCCACGTTAAGCGTTGCAAATCCCACAGCCATAGGTAGCGTCATAATGTCCGACATCATTGAGATACTGAAGCTCGTAGGCGGTGCCGTACGCGGTCTGGTCAATGCCGATCGAGATGAACGCGCACAGGTTGCTCAGCACTTTCTCAGTCTCTCAAGAACCTTCAACGCATTTCCACGTGCGCAGAAGGAGAGGGACTTTGACGAGATGCTAAGGCTCGCCGCAAAGACACACGGACTTCTTGATGGTCTCCGAGACACGGCAGTCTTCACAAATGTCCTTGGAAGCAATGCGGTGAAGTTCTTCGAGACCATAACGGCGATCTCAAACGCAAAGGACATGATGAGCGAAGATAGGTCGCCCGAACAGCTTGTAAAAGTTGTGACCGCAGCTGGTTACTTTGAAGGCTACTATGAGGTTCTAGCTGCGGAAGGAATCGGAACTACGAAGAATTGAAGGCTGCAGGTAACCCTGCGCTGAAGGAACACCAACAGCCGGCCGCGCTGCAGCGCGCAGTTATTCTCGCCACTGTGCAGTTTGATCCGGATCGGCAACCTTGCGTCAGATTACCCAATATCAGTACAAGTCCGCTCGAACGCCAAGTTAGCCATCAGCTTCATTGGCGAAAGGCTTGCCGTTCCAAGATCGATACATCCACGGGAGCACATCTTCGAAGGTCGTGACTATTGCAGCAGGCATCGCCGGATTCAGGTCTGGCGGAGGGGTTATTTGAGCAAGTTTCCGCTCCATGAGCGAACGACTTTGACTCGGAATGAAAATGCGGGGCTCCACACGCCACACTCCTGTGAGCGAACTGTCCCGATAGATTGCCTGAACTACCGCTGGCCAGTTGTTGTTCCAAGCCCGTAGCCGCTGAGTCAAAGAGTGCAATGTCTTCGAATATGTAATCTCGCAAAGCTGGATCGTTGAGTCGGCATGATTGATCGCGACCGCATCACAATACCAGTGCCGTCCCTTTATGTAGACATCGCCGGCATCAAGTTGCAGTAGGTATTCGGTATTAACAAATATACTTCGAGTAGCGCGAAGAAACTCGGTTACGACGCCTTGAAAGTAGTCCAAATTTATCCTCTGGATAAGGGGATTATGACGGTAAAGATAAAAGTCACAGCCAGGGCTTCATTGCGCAATTTACGGTTGGATTGCCGGGTTATACGTTACAGACTTTCAAACCATGCGACATCAATGTCCCTTGTAGCTTCTTTGACCGCAGCGGGTGTAAAAGAGCCTGTTGTAACAAACAAACTGAATCGATCCGCGTATCTCGGAGGCTCATTGGTGTGAAGCAAACCGTCACGGCCGACCCGGACGGGCATACTCACGGCGCCAGCGGACATCGACGTGTCGGACCTGCCGTTCAGCTGCCTGCCAGGGTCGTTCACGCAGTGCGAACTGCCCTCTCTTAATCGAGCTTGAGCTTCGCGTCCCGGATCAGCCGCGCCCACTTCTCGATTTCAGCCTCGATCATCGCCCGATACTCTGCCGGGGTGCTCGCGAGCGCGGTTGCGCCCATACGGCCCCACGCGTCCTGATTTTCCGGCCGGCGCACGATAGTGCCGATCTCCCGGTTCAGGCGCTCGATCACCGCCGCCGGGGTGGCCGCTGGCGCCAGCACTCCGATGAGCACCGGCACTTCAAATCCGGCGATTCCGCTGCTCTCGGCAAGCGTGGGCACTTCCGGCAAGGCGATCGAGCGCTTGCTGCCACTGGTACCGAGCGCACGCACCTTGCCTGCGCGCACGTTCGGTACGCCGTCGGTGAGCGTGTCCATCATCAGCTCGACTCGCCCGCCGATCAGGTCGAGCCGTCCTGCGCCGCCAACCTTGTAGGGCACATGGGTCATCCGCGTGCCGGTCGTCGACTGCAGCAGTTCCATCGCCAGATGGTTGATGCCGCCCGTGCCGGTCGTCGCGTAGTTGATCGCGGCCGGCTTCGCACGGGCAAGATCGACCAGGTCACGTACCGACTTCACCGGCAGCGACGGGTGAGAGATCAGGATCAGTTCGATGTAGTTCACGGTCGACACCGGCGCAAGGTCGCGCAGCAACCGGTAGCGCGCATGATTGGTGCCGATCGCCTCGGTGACTGCATGGCCGCTGGTCGCCGCCATCAGCGTATGACCGTCAGGGTCGGCCTTGATCACGGCGTCGGCTGCGATGATGAAATTGCCGCCCGGCCGGTTCTCGACCAGTACCGGCTGACCCAGCGCAGGCTGCAGGTCTCGCGCGAGCGTGCGAATGAAGGTGTCGGTAGCACCGCCGGCACCAAACGGCACCACGATGCGCAGCGGCTTGGCGGGCCAGGCCTGTGCCGAGGCGCCATTCGCGAAGGCGGCCAGCACGGCCATCCCCAACAGGGCAACCCGAGTGTGCTCACTGAACGATGCGTGCATGCCGGACTCCCCGTGCGGACAGCAATACCTGATCCGGCAGGATCAGGGACTGTCGATGAAGGACACGATCGAGGCAGCGGCCCGCTCTGGCTGCTCGATGACCAGATAGTGACCGCAGTCGTCGATCATCACGCTCTCGCAGCCGACGATGCCCGTCGCGATCTGTGCGAACCCGACGCCGCTTGCAGCTGGCGCCACTGGCGACATGTTGTCCTCACGCCCACCGATCAACAGCGTTCGCGCGGTCACTTTCGGGATGAGCGGCGAGAGGTCGCTGCGCTCGATGGCCCCGACTGCGGCAATGAATGCTTCAGGCGTGGTCTTGCAGAAAGCCTCGCGCATCGACGCGAACTGGGCAGCCGCCTCCGGCCGATCGAAATAGGCACGTCCGAATCCGGCGACCGAGGTGAGGTCGGCGACCGCAGCCATCCCGCTGTCGGCTGCGCAGCGCTTCCACGTCGCCCGCATCATGCGTGCGGCGTTGTCGTAACGCGCCAGGAAGCAGCTCAGCACCAGCCGGTCGACGAGCTGCGGATGTCGTGCGGCGAGTGTCATTCCGACCACCGCACCGAACGAGGTGCCGTGCACATGCATCTTCGGATAGCCGAGCGCGACGATCAGCTCCGCCACCATATCGGCGAGATCAGCCATCTCGGGCCGCTCGGGGCCGCCCCGACTCTCGCCGTAGCCCGGCAGGTCGAAGTCGACGACTTCGAAATGCGGCGTCATCAGGGGCGTCAGCTTTTCGAAGTTGCGATAACCGAACGCAGACCCGTGGATATGGAGCAGCGGTGAACCGCTACCCTCGCGCTGGTACCAGATGCGAGCCCCGCAGGGCAGGCTTGCGATTGCCATGGCGTCCTTTGTCACGGGATACAGGCCAGTATAGGCCTCGTCTGGCGGGATTCACAATCGCTCAGGCTGAGGGGGTGTCTGCCAGCACTGGCTCATCTGGTGAGCCTGCCAACCGCTATTGGTTCCACTGAAAACAATGGGCCAAATCGACCTCCGGGATTGGGAGCACAGCGCGCATGACCAAGCAGATCAGCGAGACGCTCCTCTACGAGGGTGAGACCGCGAAGATGCATATCACCCCCCTCCACGACTACTTCACCCTGGCCGGGATCGCCCCGAACTTCCTGGCGCCTTACTCGTCCCTGTGGCGCGGTTACGTCGGTCGATGGGAAATCATCGATGGCCGGCTCTACCTGATCGGGCTGAGAGGCACCCTCATGGACCATACCGAAGCATCGGTTGCCACCTTCTTTCCGGATTTCCCGGACCGGGCTTTCGCCCACTGGTATTCCGGCACGATCCGCATCACGCTGGACACAATGCTCGAGCACGTCCACGAAGGGGTCGTCAGCACCCAGGCGCGAGACGTGGTGCTGGAGGTGGAGCGAGGCGTCGTCAAGCATACCGAAGCATCCCTTGACGGAGAGGCCGCGTGATCTACCTGTACGTGTACCTCGGGATCGGCGTCGTGACACTTGCCATCGTCGTCGCCGAGCATTGGCTGACGAAAGAGCGAGCGTCGGAGTGGCTTCAGGCGTTCCTTCTTGCGACGCAGCCGGAGCGGGAGAACCTTTCGTACCGAATCCTGAACCGCTTCGTGGTGCCGGCGCTCGCCGCGCTGGCCATCGTTTTAGCCTGGCCGGTTGCCCTTTACCGCATGGGCAAGGAATTCCTGGCGAATCGGGAGGCGCCTGACCTGCCGGAAGAAAAAAGCGAATTCAAAGTCGAGCGCGAGCACCTGCAGGAGCTACTGACGATCTCGCAGATCGAAGCACGAGAAGCGGTCGAAGATCCCCTGGGCGCCGTGCCGAAGTTGCCGTTCGGCCATCTGAATGCTGGCTGGAAACGCTTCATCGAAGGTGCCCGAGCGGACGAGGAAGTCTGGTCATTCACGGCGCACTGGACGACGGCGTGGGGACACGAATGGTTCAGGGGCGGATATGTGATCGTGCGTGACGGCGCCCCGACCCGCCACTTTCTCACGGCGTTGAAGGACCCCTACTAGAGTCGGGCTGGGGACGGCCGAACTCGAGATGCTGCAATCGGTTCACTTGACCGGTGGGGCGGACGTCCATCCGTGTGCCTGGCCCGTTACGAGTTGGAGGCGTCATTCGCCTGACGGGATCTGTCTTGCCAGGCGCGAATCCATTTGCTTCTGATCGACTACGTAAACCACATCCATGCAAGACCGGAAAGGCTGTGCCCCAAAAAACAGATCACGCGGGGTGGCGAGGGCGGTCCGGGCGGGAACGTTTCGGCAAGCGCAGTTTTTTCGAGGGACGGTACCGGCACACCCGGCGCGCGGTTACGCAACCCGATTGACCAGCACACCGATCGACTCGATCGCCGTCTCGACTACATCGCCCGGCCGCAGGTAACGCCCGTCTGCGATGCCGGATCCGGCCGGTGTGCCGGTCAGCACGACATCGCCCGGCTCGAGCGTCATGCCCCGGGACGCCGCCTCGATCAGCGCCGGCACCTTGAACACCATCGAGTCGGTGGAATCGTCCTGGCGCACCTCGCCATTGACCCGGCAGGTGATCTGCAGCGGATAAGGCGCGGCAATCTCGTCGGACAACACGATCCACGGACCCATCGGGCAGGCACCGTCGAGCGCCTTGCCCTGTACCCAGTTCTGGCCATAACGGGCGGTGAGGGACCGGCAGGCTTCGTTGGTCTGGAAATCCCGGAAACTGATGTCGTTGGCGATGGTGTAGCCGGCGACATGGTCGTAGGCCGCCGCGCAAGAGATGTCGCGGCCACGCCGACCGATGACCACGGCGAGTTCCGCCTCGTAGTCGACCTTGGCGGACGTGCTGTGGCCAACGATGTGTGCGCCCTGGCCGACCAGCCCGCTCGTATGCTTCCAGAAGAAGAACGGCATCTCCGGCGGGGTAAGATTGCCGCCACCTTCCTTGCCATGGGCGGCGTAGTTCACCACATGCGCGAGCAGCTTCGCGCCCGACTCCGCGGGGGCAAGCAGCCGGGCCTGCGCGAGGGGTACGGCGCCATCCAGTCCGCGGGTAGCCAGCCAGGCCGCAAGCGATCGACCCTCCTCTCCGCTGATAAGAAAGCGGCGCAGATCGGTGAACAGCGGTGCTGCCCAGTCGAGGCCCTGCTCCTGCGCCGTGCGTGCCAGGTCAATGATGTGTCCGTCGACGACAAGCCCCACACGTGGGCCGGATTCAGTGGAGAAACGGGCTATTCGCATGATCAGAGGACTCCCGCCAGATCGCGCATCACGGACCACAGGGCCGGCTGCCGCTCGAAACCGATGCCGGGCGCCTCGGGCAAGGTGACATGTCCGTCGGCCACGGTCACCTCCTCACCAAACCCGCTGAAGATGCCGAACACGCCGGTGTAGGACTCGCAGGCGGCCAGGCCCAGCCCGGCCACTACATGAAGGCTCATCAGGTTGCCGCCGTGCGGATACATCGATTCGGGGCCGAACCCGTGTCGCCCTGCCGTGGCGAGGCAGGCGACGTATTCGCCGATGCCATAGGCGAGCGGCGGATCGACCTGGATCACGTCAAGACCGGGACGAAACCCGCTGTAGAGAAGGAAGTTCTCCAGCTCGCGGTTTCCGCTGAAGTTCTCGCCATTGCCCAGTGCATGGGGATAGACCTCCGCCAGTTCGCGATACAGCGCGTAGTCCATCGGATCGCACGGCTCCTCCAGCCAGCGCAGGCCCAGGGGTGCCAGTGCCTCTGCATAGGCGAAGGCCCGCTCGCGGTCAAAGCCGCAATTGGCATCGACCGCCAGGGCCTGCCCGCCGCCCACCAGTTCAAGCAGGGTCTGGATCCGCTCGATGTCCTGCGCCAGCGGCAGCCCTCCGATCTTGGTCTTCACCATCCGGTATCCGGCAGCGAGATAGCCCTTCATCTCCCGGGCGAGGTCCGCAGGCGTCTGGCCCGGTGCGTACCAGCCCCCGCCGACATAGACCGGTACCACGTCGCGCGCCTGGCCGCGGTTGAAGCGGTCGGCCAGCACGCGGTAGAGCGGACGACCTTCCACCTTCGCCACCAGATCCCAGATCGCCAGTTCGAGCGTGCCTATCGGGATGCAGCGTTCGGCATGTCCGCCCGAGCGCTCGCGCTGAAGCATCACCTCCACCGCCCTTGCCGGGTCGAAATTGGTGCCTGCGTCGTCCAGCAGTGCGGCCGGATCTGCAGCCAGCAGCTTGGGCGCAAACCGGTCGCGAATCATCGCGCCGCAGTTGTAGCGTCCGAAGGAGTTGAACGCAAACCCGCACAATGGGGCGCCGTCGCGAACCACATCGGTGACCACGGCGACCACCGATGTATCCATGCTGCGAAAATCGAAACGAGAGTTGCGCTGCGTCGAGTTGATCGCGACGGCGCACTCGCGAATGGCCACGATCCTCATGCCCGTGTGCTCCAGTGGGTGCCGCTCATTCGACCCGGGCTCCGGACGCCTTCACCGCCCGCCCCCAGCGCTCGATCTCCGCGCGCTGCAGTACGGACGATCGATCCGGATCGGCAGCAACCAACAGGTAGGCAAGCTCACCGAGCCGGCCCGATACGTCCGCAGCCGCGAGGGCCTTGCCCAGGGACCCGTGCAACATTGTGATGACGGTCCTGGGGGTGGCGGCCGGCACCATCACATGCCAGCTGCTGCTGGAGTCCATGCCGGCCAGCCCCCCCTCGGCAAAGGTCGGTACGCCCGCCATGCCCGGCCAGCGGCGATCGCCGGTCATCGCAATCGTGCGCAGCTTACCGCTGGCGGTATGGCCGATCACCGTGCCAGGCTGGGCGAACATCATCGGCACCTGGCCTGAGAGCACATCAATGATCGCGGGCCCCGCCCCCTTGTAGGGCACATGCAGGATATCGACACCGGCCGCCACCTTGAACATTTCCCCGGCCAGGTGAATGGCCGTCCCGCTGCCTGCCGACGCGTAAGCGAGCGCGCCGGGTTTTGCCTTGGCCAGCGCGACCAGGTCCCTGACGGTTCTGGCGGGAACGGAGGGATGCACCACCAGCACTGCAGGCCCGGTAGCCACGAACATGACCGCAGAGAAATCCTTCAACGTGTCGAACGGCAGCTTCGCGTACAGCGTGGGGTTGACGACGAAGGCGGTGTCGAACAGCCCGACGGTATAGCCGTCTGGCGTCGCCTTTGCCACCACCTCCACGCCGATGTTTCCGCCCGCGCCCC
>JBILGF010000499.1:0-2636 GCA_044351195.1 Burkholderiales bacterium | reverse complement strand
ATGCGCATCGAAACCGGCAGAGATGTAGAGCATGTCCGGACGGAACTGCTGCAACGCCGGGATCCATTCAGCCTCGACCGCAGCACGGAAAGCCCTGCCGCCGGATCCGCTCGGCAGGGGCACGTTCACCATTCGCTCACTGCGACCGTCGATGCCACTGTATGGATAGAGCGGGTGCTGGAAGGTCGACGCCATCATCACACGCGGGTCATCGCGGAAGATGTCTTCGGTGCCGTTGCCGTGATGGACGTCGAAATCGACCACCGCCACGCGGTCGAAACCATGCGCCTCGAGCGCGTGCAACGCGCCGACGGCGACATTGTTGAAGATGCAGAAGCCCATTGCCCGCGCATGCTCTGCATGATGCCCCGGTGGCCGGATGGCGCAGAACGCGTTGTCGACCTCGCCTCGGGCCACCAGGTCTGTTGCACGCACCACGGCGCCAGCGGCATGCCGGATGGCCTGCAGCGTGTACGGATTCATCGCCGTATCCGGATCGATCTGGCGCAGGCCGCGCTCTGGCGACTCGCCCATGTCGTGCAGCAGGCAGCTGGCATGGGTCAGCCAGGCGGTGGTCATCGGGGTCGGGCGGGTTGGAAGCGTTGGCAGGCCGGTCGGATGTCGCAGACAGTGTACCGCTGCCGCCGAACCGGCGCACCCGTGCGAACATACGGCGCGAACATACGGCGCGCCATCACGACACGTCACGCGCCATGCGCCGGGTTACCGGGCAGGATGGCCTCCCCGATGCCCGAACAGCACTTGCCATGAACGACACCACCCTGCTCCCTGCCATCCACCGCGTCATCGACCAGGTGGATACCGTCATCCTCGGCAAACGCACGCAGGTGCGTCTGGCGATCACATGCCTGCTCGCACGCGGCCACCTGCTGATCGAGGACCTGCCCGGGGTGGGCAAGACGACGCTTGCGCATGCCATCGCGAAGTCGCTCGGCCTCGCGTTCCAGCGGGTGCAGTTCACCAGCGACCTGCTGCCGAACGACATCCTCGGCGTTTCGGTGTTCGACATGGCAGCGAAGACCTTCGCCTTCCATCCGGGACCGATCTTCGCCCAGCTGGTCCTGGCCGACGAGATCAACCGCGCCACGCCCAAGACCCAGAGCGCACTGCTCGAGGCGATGGAAGAGCATCAGGTCACGACCGAGGGCACCACGCGCAAGCTGCCCGAACCCTTCTTCGTGGTCGCCACCCAGAACCCGTCCTACCAGCTGGGTACCTTCGACCTGCCCGAGTCGCAGCTCGACCGCTTCCTGATGCGTATCCGCCTGGGATACCCCGATGCCGCCGCCGAGCACGCGCTGCTGTCCGGTGCGGAACGACGCACGATGATCGACGACCTGCCTGCCTGCATGGATGTCGCCAGCCTGGTCCGGCTGCAGGGCGAGGTGCGCGGCGTATTCGCGTCCCCCGCCCTGATCGACTATGTGCAGGCGCTGCTCGCGCATACGCGGCGATCTGCGCACCTGGCAAGCGGGCTTTCTCCCCGCGCAGGGCTCGCGCTGCTCAATGCTGCGCGGGCATGGGCCCTGATTGACGCACGCAGGCATGTCGAGCCGGAAGATGTCCAGGCGATACTGCTGGCGGTGGTCGGCCACCGGCTCCACGGCAAGGCACTGGGCGGCTCGATTCCCGGCCATGAGCTGGCGGAAAGACTGCTCGCCGAAGTCCCCGTTCCCTGAACGCCCCTGACCGCACCGTGACCACACTGCGTCGCCGGGTATTCGGATGAACCTCACCGATGCCGCGCCTGCGCAGGCAGGACGCCTCCAGCGCGGCTGGCGCAAGCTTGCCGACCGCCTGTTCCAGCGGCGCGGACGCGAATCCGCACCGATCCGCCTGACCCATCGACGTATCTTCCTGCTGCCGACGCGATACGGCCTCGTGTTCGCGGGCGTGCTGCTGGTCCTGCTGGTCGGGTCGATCAACTACAGCCTGAACCTCGGCTTCATGCTGACTTTCCTGCTGGCGTCGATGGCGGCAGTATCGCTGGTGCATGCCTTCCGGAACCTTGTCGGCCTCGAGGTGACGGTGACACCGCACGGGCGTTCCTTCGCCGGAGACAGTGCAGCCTTCGAGGTGCTGTTCACGAACCCGCGCGGGCCACACCGGTACTCGGTGGCGATCGCACATCCGTGCGGCGCCGCGCAGGCGACCGACATCCCCGCTTCCGGCTCGGGTACGTGCCGGCTGCGCATCCCCTCACCGATGCGCGGTCGCCTGTTCCCGGGCCGCATGACGGTATTCACCCGGCACCCGCTCGGTCTGTTCTATGCGTGGTCATATGTCGAGCCGGACCGTCCGGCCATCGTCTATCCGCGTCCGGAAGCCGTGCTGGCCCCGTTGCCGGGCAACTCCGGCACGGAGGGACGACGCAGTGCGCGCCAGGATGGACAGGACGATTTCGCCGGACTGCGCCCGTGGCATGTCGGCGATTCACCGCAGCGCATCGCATGGAAGGCTGCGGCCCGGGGCCAGGGGCTGCTCACCAAGCAGTTCGTCGCGGAAGCCGGCTCCCCTGCATGCTTCGGCTGGGATGACACGCCGGCCGGAATCGGCGAAGAGGGCCGACTGTCGCGCCTGGCGCGATGGGTGATCGAGGCCGACGCGGCAGGCAC
>JBILGF010000080.1:0-9189 GCA_044351195.1 Burkholderiales bacterium | reverse complement strand
GCTGGCGGGGCGCGATGTGCGCGCCCGGGCCGATGTCACGACCGCCGGTGCACTGGTCGCACTCGCCGGGGGCGAAGTGCGGATCGAGGATGCGCGCGTGCAGGCGGGCGAGACGGCGATCGTCCTGGCCGATGCGGTGAGCGTCGTGGCGTCGGGATCGTCGGCGAGCCTGGGCGCTGGCGGCGACCTGGGTGTCGCGGCCAGCGGTGCGCTGCTCGTTCGCGGGGGGGCGGCCGAAGATGCCTCGGCGACCATCTACAGTGGCTCGGGAGACTTCATCCTGTCCGCGCGCGGCATCACCCTCGCCGGCGGCGCCGGCCGCTATGCGTCTGCCGTGCTCAGCGGTAACCCCGACGTCGATCTCACGCTGACGGCAGGCTCGAGCCTGGCGCTCGTCCCGGGCAGCGGCGAGTTCGCCTCCGCGCGGGTGGAGGCGTTCCTGCCCACGACGATCCTGCTCGATCTCCGGGGAAATCCGGTCGGTGGTTTCTCTGTCGCGGGCGTCGCCAACAGCACCTTCCACGAACCGAGCGGCAGCGGTCTGTTTGCCAACGGCGGCCCCGCCGTGCGCGGCGACAGCCTGAAGGTGTTCTTCAACGGTATTCCGGAGGAACGACAGGGCTCGACCCCGCCGCCGATCGATCCGGCCAGCCTCGTGCTGGCGGCCCTGGCCCAGGGGGGCGCTGGGGGCGCCCAGGGGCAGCCCGATGGTGGCGGCTCGGGACCCGACGCAGGCAGCGGCGCTGCCGAGACATCGACCGAAGAGGGCACCACGATCCTGCTGCTGCGGCCGCGTCCTCCGGCGCAATGCAACTGAGAACGGACCACTCGCGCATGCCTGCCGCCCTCCATTCCGCCAGGTCCGTCTCGCCTGCCGCCATCGCCGGTCACCGACGGTCGGCATCCGGTCGGCGAACAGCTGGCGATGTTTCGGCGTACCTGCTGCTGGCCGGGCTGCTGTTCGCGGCCGGCACGGCCCTTGCCCAGACGGGGCCGGTCGCGCCGCCGGCTGCGTCGACGGTTGCGCCACCGGCCGCGTCACAGGCCGCGTCACAGGCTGGGTCACAGGCTGGGTCACCGGCCGCGGTGGCCGCAGGCTCGGCTGCGCCTGTCGCAGAGGGGGTGGGCGAGGTGCTGTTCGCGCAGGGCGCGATCACTGCACAGCGCGCGGGCGAGCCGCCGCGTTTCCTGGTGCAGGGCGATACGCTGGTGCGTGGCGATGTCATCAGCACTGGCGCGCGCGGCTTCGCGCAGCTTGCGCTCAAGGACGGCACGCGCTTGAGCCTGCGGCCCAATACCCGGTTCAACGTCACCGGCTTTTCGCAGCAACCCGGCAGCGAGAACCTCGCCATGGAACTGCTGCGCGGCGGCCTGCGCGCGATCTCCGGCCTGATCAGCAAGGCGGGGCCGGACCGGATGCGGGTGCAGGCGGGAACCGCCACCATCGGCGTGCGCGGCACCGAGTTCGATGCGCGTCTGTGCGAGGGCGACTGCGCAGCCGAGCAGCGTGCGGGTGGTACGGCGCGGGGGCTGGCCCAAGAGCGCGTGGTCGCCCGGGTGGCGCGCCTGAACGGCTCGGCATCGGCAGCCGATGCCAAGGGTGTCGTGCGCGCGCTGGCGCAGGATGCAGCGCTGTTCGAAGGCGAGACGGTGCGCACCGCTGCTGCATCGAGCGTGGCACTGGCCTTCCGCGACCAGTCGGTGATGACGGTGGCCCCGGCCTCCGAACTGCGGCTGGAGAGCGTGCGGGTCGGCGCGAACGCAGCCGAAGGCAGTTTCGTCGTGCGCCTGCTCACCGGGGGGCTGCGCCTGCTCACCGGCCAGATCGCACGTGCCAACCCGCGGGCGGTTCGGGTGCAGACCAGCACAGCCACCATTGGCGTGCGCGGCACCGAGTTCGATGTCGTGCTGGCGCTGCACTGCGTGGCGGGTGTCTGCACGCCGTCGACCTACACCGAGGTGCGCGCCGGCACGATCACGATGGCGCTGCCCGGGGGCAAGGAGATCGAGGTGCCGGCAGGGCTGGCCGGGCTGCTCAACCCGAAGACCGCCAGCCCCGAGGTACTCAAGTCGCTGCCGCCCGGCGTACCGCTGGGCGATACAGCGCCGCTGCCGGGCACGATCAAGATCGACTTCAAGACCCTGTTCTCGGTAAGCTCCGCGAGTGAGGTGCCGCCCGGGCTCTATGTGGCCGTCATCAGCGGCAACGTGGCGTTGCAGGGCAGCGAGGGTGTGATCGATCTGGGACCTGCGGAAGCGGCGGCGCTGGTCCAGGGGCAGGGACAGCCGGTGCGGTTGCAGGCCGTACCGGTGTTCATCCTCAATGATCCGGTGCCGCGACCCGATGCGGCTGGGAACAGTGGGAGAATGCTGCCGTTGCTGGGCATCGGGAGCGAGGCGGGAGCCACTGCCTGCGAGGTCCGGTGAACGACGCACGCGCAGGGCGATCTGCAGGGCCCGCGCGCACTGATCTGTCATTCGAGGATTCCGGCATGAGGTTGGTGAACAGTCTGTCCGCTTCCGGCTGCGCGCATGCAGCCCGTATCCTGCCGTCTGCGCGCCTGCTGGTCGCGCTGGCTGCGGCAGCGGCCGGCGGGGCGCCAGCGCTGGCGCTGGCGCAACCTCAGCCGCAGCCGCAGCCGGCTGTCCCGGCGGCGGCCTCGGCTGGCGTGCTGCTGGTCGTCGAGCGCTTCGAGGTCACGGGCGACAATCCGCTGGCCGCCGAGCGCACCGCCGAGGCACTGCGTCCGCATCTGGGCGAGCACCGCAGCCTCGATACCCTCGAGGCGGCAGCCGCCGCGCTCGAGGGGGTCCTGCGCGCGCAGGGTTACGCGTTCCACCGGGTGGTGTTGCCGGCGCAGCGTCCCCAGGGCGGGGTGGTCCGGCTCGAGGTGCTGCGCTTCACGCTGGGCGAGGTCAGGGTCTCGGGCAACCAGTTCTTCTCGTCCGACAACATCCTGCGCAGCCTGCCTGCGCTGCAGCCGGGGGCTACGCCGGACGTGCGCGCGATGTCGCGCCAGATCTCGCTTGCCAACGAGCATCCGGTGAAGCGGGTGAACGTCACGCTGCGCGGCAGCAAGGCGGCCGATGCGGTCGATGCCGAGGTGCAGGTGCGCGATGCCACGCCGGTGCAGGTGTTCGCGACGCTGACCGGCAACTCGCGCGACGAGTACAACCTGGTCAACCGCAATACCGGCTATGCGCGCCTCACGCTGGGCGTGCAGCACAGCAACCTGTTCGACCGCGATCACGCAGCCACCTTCGCCTACACCACCTCGCCGACCAAGCCGGACACGGTGTCGCAGTACGCCGGTTACTACGCCTTCCCGCTCTATGGCCTGAGCGGGCAGGTATCGGGCTATTACCTCTACTCCGACACCGACACCGGGTCGCTGCCGGTGGGCGGGCAGGCGTTCAACGTGCGCGGCCAGGGTACCTTCTTCGGATTGAAGTACACCGCCACGCTGCCTCGGGCTGCAGACATGACACAGCTGGTGTCGATCGCCATCGACGAGCGCGACTTCCGCAGCCAGGTCGATGCCGCCGGCGTGCCGCTGCCCGGCAATCCGGTGGTGACGCGGCCGGTCTCGCTGCGCTACCAGGCCCGCGCCGAGCGTGCCTGGGGCGGTGCCACGGGCTACGTCGAGTACGCGGCCAATGCCGGCGGGTCGTCCAGCGCCGAGTTTGCCGCCGCGCGGGACGGTGCGACCGCGAACTGGAATGCATGGCGGGCCGGCGCCGATGCCAGCGTGGCTGCCGGCAGCTGGGTCCTGTCTTCCCGCCTGCGCACCCAGTACTCGAGCGACCTGCTCATCTCCGGCGAGCAGTTCGGCCTCGGCGGGGCCGCTTCAGTACGCGGCCTGCGCGAGCGCGAGTACGGCGGAGAGCGCGGCATCACCCTCACCCTCGAGGGCATCGGGCCCGCACTTGTCGCAGGCCTGCGTCCGGCGGTGTTCCTGGACCATGGCCATGCGTACCTGCGGCCGGGCCCCAACCCCGTGCCGGGCGCGCTGGTCGGTGGTCTGTCGGCATCCAGCGCCGGCGTGGGCGTGCGCCTGAACTGGCAGCGGAAGCTCGATGTCTCGGCGGATGTGGCCTATGTGCTGCGCGGTTTGCCCGGGACGTCCGGCACGCCGGGCACCCCGGACGGGTTCGTGAAACTGCATCTCACCGGCACCTGGCGCTTCTGATCCCGCACGGCCTGCGGTCGCCGGCGCGGCGGATCCGTCTGCCCTGACGGACTGCCGTGACGGGCTGCCGTAAAGGGGCGCCGCAGCGGTGCGCTCAGACGACGCCGGCTTTGCGCAGCGCAGCGACCTGCTCGGGCGATCGTCCGAGCAACCCGGTCAGGACCGCATCGGTGTGTTCCGACAGCAGCGGCGGGCGTACATGCGCCACCGGCGTGTCGGAGAACCGCAACGGGCTGGCCACCACGGGTATTTCGCCTGCGGTGGGGTGCGGCAGGTGGAAGGAGAGCTGGCGCGCCTGCGCCTGCGGGTCGGCGAACACACGGTCCATCGTATTGATCGGGCCGCAGGGGACACCGGCCGCTTCGAGCGCGGTGATCCAGTGGTCCATCGTCTTCCCGCCGATGGCCGCACCGAGCAGCGCGGCGAGTTCGAGCCGGTTGCGCACGCGATCGGCATTGCGGAGGAACCGGGGATCGTGCGCGAGTTGCGCCAGCCCGAGCACGTCGCACAGCCGCTGGTACTGACCGTCGTTGCCGGTGGCCACGATGATGCTGCCGTCGCTGGCGCGGAAGGTCTGGTAGGGCACGATGCTCGGGTGGCCGTTGCCGACGCGCGGCGGGACTTCGCCCGACACCAGGTAGTGCATCGCCTGATTCGAGAGGTAGGCCACCTGCACGTCGAACAGCGCGAGGTCGATGTACTGGCCACGCCCGGTGGCATGGCGCGCCTGCAGCGCAGCGAGCACGGCGATGGTTGCGTACTGTCCGGTCATGATGTCGGTCACCGCGATGCCGGCCTTCAGCGGCCCGCCACCGGGCACCTCGTCCGGTTCGCCGGTGATGCTCATCAGCCCGCCCATGCCCTGGATCAGGAAGTCGTAGCCGGCCCGTTCGCGATAGGGGCCGGTCTGTCCGAAGCCGGTGATCGAGCAGTAGATCAGGCGCGGGCATGCCGGGGCGAGCGACGTGTAGTCGAGGCCGTATTTCGCAAGCCCGCCGACCTTGTAGTTCTCGAGCAGGATGTCGGACTTCGCGGCGAGCTCGCGCGCGATCACCCGGCCTTCGTCGGTCGAGATGTCCAGGGTGATCGACTGCTTGCCGCGGTTGGTGGACAGGAAGTAGGCCGACTCGCGCGTGGGTTCGCCCGCGGCGTCCGTAGCGAAGGGCGGACCCCAGCTCCGGGTATCGTCGCCCGCACCGGGGCGCTCGACCTTGATCACTTCGGCGCCCAGGTCGGCGAGGTTCTGGCTGCACCACGGACCGGCCAGCACCCTCGACAGGTCGAGCACCCGGCATCCGTGCAACGGACCGCTCATCGCGCCGTCCTTTCATGCGCCTCGGGCGCGACGGCCGTGCGCAGGGCCTGCACGGCCTCGGGCGAGCCGAACATGGCGCGCGCGCTGTGGCCTGCGCCAGGCACCTCGGACAGGCGCCAGCCGGGTGAGATGTCCAGCGTGGCCGCCGTCTGGCGTGCGACATCGAACGCATGGCGTCCGCGCTCCAGCCGGTTTGCGCCCTGGCGCATCGCCTCGGGCGCGGTCGTCAGATTGGTGCTGCCCAGGTCGCGGTCGCCAAGCAGCACGACGAGCGGCAGCGACAGGAAGGTGCGCAGTCGGTCCGGGTCGCCGTCGATGGCAGGCAGGCCACCGAGGCCGTAGGGGAAATCATGCGCCTGCGAAGGCAGCAGCCAGGAGCCCGGGTTTGCCGCCAGCAGCGCGAACGCATCGGGGGTCGAGAATGCGGCCCAGCGCAGCAATGCCTGGGCGCCTGCCGAGTGGCCCGCTACGGCATAGGGAAGCGGCTCGCCGTCGGCACGGCGCAGGTCCTCGATCAGCGGACGCAGGACCGCGTCGAGCCGCTGGTCGGCGTGCGCCAGCGAGAGCTTGCGGCCGTCGCCGGCTTGCGTGGTACGGCGTGCGATGCCGGCCCACTGGTAGCGCCACTGCGGGAATCGTTCGGCATCGAAGCGCGGCACGGCAACCATGTAGCCCAGCGCGTCGGCCAGCGGTCGTGCATGGTCCCGGTAGCGGTCGGCGTTCCGTCCCAGGCCGTGCAGCACCAGCAGCAGCGGGCCGCGCTGGTAGCTGGCCGGCTTGTAGGTGAACACCTCGATCGGCTCGCCGCCGGCGATTACGGTGCGCTGCGCGCTTCCCTCGGGGATCGGTTGCGCCGCGACGGCCGCTGCCAGCACCATGGCGAGCAGTCCGGCCACGGCGGGCAGCGCACGCCGAGCGAGGCGCCAGCCGCGCCGGGTGGCGTCCGGGTACCGCTGCCGGCAGCGGCCGGGCAGCGGCGAGCCCATCGGCGCACGGTCCTGCCGCGTGGTGTTCATCCGCCGAACGCGGGGATCCCGGTCTGCGCGCGGCCGAGGATCAGCGCATGGATGTCATGCGTGCCCTCGTAGGTGTTCACCGCCTCGAGGTTCATCACGTGCCGGATCACGTGGTACTCGTCGGCGATGCCGTTGCCCCCGTGCATGTCGCGCGCGGTGCGCGCGATCTCGAGCGCCTTGCCGCACGAGTTGCGCTTGAGCAGCGACACCATTTCGGGCGTGAGCTGGTGCGCGTCCATCAGCCGGCCGAGCTGCAGCACCGCATGCAGGCCGATCGTGATCTCGGTCTGCATGTCGGCGAGCTTCTTCTGGATCAGCTGGTTGGCGGCGAGCGGACGCCCGAACTGCCTGCGGTCCATCGTGTACTGGCGCGCCGCATGCCAGCAGAACTCGGCCGCGCCGAGCGCACCCCAGGCGATGCCGTAGCGGGCGCGATTCAGGCAGCTGAACGGCCCTTTCAGGCCGGTGACCCCCGGCAGCACGTTGTCGTCGGGGATGAATACATCCTGGAACGACAGCATGCCGGTGATCGATGCGCGCAGGCTGAACTTGCCCTCGATCTTCGGCGCGGTGAAGCCCTTCATGCCTTTCTCGACCAGGAAGCCGCGGATCGTCCCGGTCTCGTCCTTGCCCCACACCACCGCCACGTCGGCGATCGGCGAGTTGGTGATCCAGTTCTTCGCGCCGTTGAGGATGTAGCCGCCGTCGACCTTGCGTCCGCGGGTGGTCATGCCGGCCGGATCGGAACCGTGGTCGGGTTCGGTCAGGCCGAAGCAGCCGACCCACTCGCCCTTCTGCATGCGCGGCAGGAACTTCTCTTTCTGGGCGTCGCTGCCGTAGGCGTGGATCGGATACATGGCGAGCGAGGACTGCACCGAGAACGCCGACCGGTAGCCGGAGTCGACCCGCTCGACCTCGCGCGAGATGAGGCCATAGCTCACGTAGTTGACGCCGGCGCAGCCGTAGCCCTCGAGCGTGGCGCCGAGGAAACCCATCTCGCCCATCTCGTTGAAGATCTCGCGGTCGAAGGTCTCGTGGCGGTTGGCCATCAGCACGCGGGGCATCAGGCGACCCTGGCAATACTCGCGCGCGGAGTCGCGGATCATGCGCTCCTCGTCGGACAGCAGGCCGTCGAAGCGCAGCGGATCGTCCCACTGGAAGGCGGCTCTGGCGGGGGGCGTCTCGGGTTTCATCGCGTTTTCTCCGGAAGGCACAGGACTGCGCAGGGCCGGGGCGGGATGCCGGGATGCGCACGAGCGCGCGGGCACGCACCTGCGAAGCTTCGTACACTCGCGGGCCCGGCCTGCTCGACTTCGAATCCCTCGATTGTAGGCAATCGCCGGATGTGCGTCCCGGAATCCTGCATTTGGCAACCACTGGCAACGACACCGGCCGCCCTGCGGCCCGCGTTTCGCCCGCAGCTGCGTCTGCGTCTGTGTCTGCGCCCGCGCCCGCGCCGGCCTCCCCGGTGGCACTCGCCATTGCCGGCATGTTCACCCTGGCGGTGGCGATGGCGATCGGGCGCTTCGCATTCACGCCGCTGCTGCCGATGATGCAGGCCGACAGCGGCCTGTCGCTGGCTGCCGGCGCCGCGCTGGCCTCGGCCAACTACCTTGGCTATCTCGCCGGGTCGGCGCTGGCGGTGGCCCTTACCTCGCATACCCACCGCACGATCCGCGCCGGGCTGGCAGGCGTCACCCTGGGCACCCTGGCCATGGCATGGGCCGACAGCCTCTGGCTGTGGTTCGTGCTGCGTTTCCTCACCGGCGTGGCCAGCGCCTGGGTGCTGATCTTCGCCGCCACCTGGATGTTCAATCGGCTCGCCGAGGCGGGACAGCCGCGCTGGGGCTCGTTCGTGTTCACCGGTATCGGCTGCGGCATCGCCGCCACCGGGTTTGCCTGCATGGCGATGGTGATGGCGCAGGCCGGTGCGCAGGCGACCTGGCTGCTGATCGGTCTCGCCTCGGCGTTGTGTACGGCCGGCGTATGGCGCTTCTACCGGCCGCAGGCTGCGGCAGACGCGCCGGCGGTGGCCACCGGGCGGGTGCCGTTCGGCCCGGCTGCACGGCGGCTGATCATCGTCTACGGCCTGGCCGGGCTCGCCTACATCGTGCCGGCCACCTTCCTGCCGCTGATGGCGCGCGAGGCACTGGCCGGGTCGGGCAGTGCCGCCTGGGTCTATGCCGGTTTCTGGCCGCTGGCCGGGATCGCTGCGGCGATCTCGACCCTGCTCACCCTGCGCCTGCGTGTGCCGGACGACCGGCAGCTGCGCGCCGCGCTGGTGGCGCAGGCGGTCGGAGTCGCCGCGCCGGCGCTGTCGCCGCATCCGCTGGCCATCGCGCTGTCGGCGGTGCTGGTCGGTGGCACTTTCGTGCTGATCACGCTGACCTCACTGCGCGTTGCGCGGCAGGTGGAACCCTTGCAGGCGACCCGCCTGTTCGCGGTGATGACCACCTGGTTCGCGCTCGGACAGGTGGCCGGGCCGATCGCGGCCGAGCGGCTGGTCGCATGGACCGGTGGCTTCGGGGCAGCGCTGGCGATGGCGGGTGTCAGCCTGGCCGTGGCAGTGGCACTGACCCCGGTGGGGCCTCGCCGCGGCGGCTGACCGGCCGCAATCGACCGGACCGCGCACCGATCGCGCAGTCGGTGTAATGTCGGCGCGGTCATC
>JBILGF010000079.1:0-9196 GCA_044351195.1 Burkholderiales bacterium | reverse complement strand
GGGACGGTTCGGCCTGCAAGACCAGCGTCACCCGGTTGTTGACGCGGTCCACTTCGGGCTTGGCCTCTACCTGCGCGAAGGCATATCCGAAGGTTCCGAAGAAGTCCGTGAAGGCCTTGACCGTCCGGACCACGGAGTCGGCGTTGTAGGCCTCGCCCGGCTTGATGGTCACCAGCGGCTTGAACTCGTCCTCCTTGGCGAGGAAGTTGCCCTCGAGCTTGACCGCCGCCACCACGAAACGCTCGCCTTCGACGATGTTGATGGCGATGTTGATGTCCTGCTTGTCGGGCGAGATCACCACCTGCGTCGATTCGATGCGGAACTCCAGGTAGCCGCGGGTCAGGTAATGGGAACGCAGGGTTTCGAGGTCGGCATTCAGCTTGGCTCGGGCGTACTGGTCGGACTTGGTGTACCAGCTCAGCCATCCACCGGTGTCGAGGTCGAACAGCCCGCGCAGTGTCGACTCGGTGAAGGCCTTGTTGCCGACGATGCGGATCTCCTTGATCTTGGCCTGGGCGCCTTCCGTGATGGTGAAGGCCACGTTGACGCGGTTGCGCTCGATCGGGGTGACCGTCGCGACAACCTCCGCGCCATACAGGCCGCGGTTGATGTACTGGCGCTTGATCTCCTGCTCGGCGCGCTCGAGCTGGGCCTTGTCGAAGATGCGCCCGTCGGCGAGCCCGACGCTGCGAAGGGCCGTGCGCAGCTGGTCGGCACTGAACTCCCGGGACCCGCTGATCTCCACGGATGCGATCGCGGGACGCTCCTGGATGGTGACGACCAGCACATCGCCATCGACTTCGAGACGCACGTCGGTGAAGAAACCGGTCGCATACAGCGCGCGAATGGCCCGGGCCGCGGCCTCTTCGGTCATCCGCTCTCCGACCTTCACCGGAAGGTAGCCGAAGATCGTGCCGGCCTCGGTGCGCTGCAGCCCCTCGACGCGGATGTCGCGGACAGTGAACGGATCGAAGGCCAGGCTTGCCTGGGCCCAGCACAGCGCCAGGCCAACCACCAGGTGTCTTGCGCGAAGCATGTAGTGGCAGAGGTTTGGGTGGACGCCGGCAGCATGCCGCCAGCCGACCTGTACGGAAGGGTCGACCCGGGTTAACCGCCGATCAGGCGATGGATGTCATTGAAGATCGCGAATGCCATGAGCACGAACAGAACCCCCATGCCGATCTGCTGGCCGATCACCATGGCCCTCTCGGACACCGGGCGACGACGCACGATTTCGTAGGCATAGTACATCAGGTGCCCGCCATCGAGCATCGGTATCGGCAGCAGGTTCAGTACACCCAGGCTGATGCTGATCAGCGCGATGAAGGTAATGTAGGCGACCCAGCTGACCTGGACCGACTGCC
This sequence comes from Burkholderiales bacterium, assembly GCA_044351195.1. Classification (GTDB taxonomy): domain Bacteria; phylum Pseudomonadota; class Gammaproteobacteria; order Burkholderiales; family CAIKXV01; genus CAIKXV01. The sequence goes on along the minus strand of JBILGF010000079.1, from coordinate 7,832 downwards.
CCGCGTAATCCGCGATCGTGATCGGCCCCGAGAGGTTCTTCAGTGACACCTGGCCTACCAGCATCTTGCCCAGCATCTCCAGGCTCAGTACCGAGGTGTTCCAGGTCTTCGCAACCGCCTCGCCGAGGCTTTCCAGCGGCCCGTAGCGCACATCGACCATCAGTCGCTCGACCTGCGCCCGATCAACCTGCGGACCGATGCCCACCTTGCCGACCACCTGCCCGCCCTCTTCCGCGGAGTCGGGTACCAGTCGCAGTGTCGGCACGGCCCGCCCATCGCGATCGATCTCCAGTTCGAGCGGCTTGCCCGGGCTGGCACGGATCACCGCCACCAGCCCTTCCCAGTCGACGATGGCGCGCCGGTCGACCGACAGCACGCGATCGCCTGCGAGAAGCCCCGCCCGGTCGGCGATACTGCCCTGCACCACCCGGCCGATCACCGGTTCGAACCGGGGCTGGGCCACCGCCAGGCCGACATGCGCGAGGAAGCTTTCCTCGAGCTGGGCGGTGGCAATACCCGAGAAATCGATGATGCGCACGGCGTCGCTGCCGGAAGCATCGACCACCTCGACGCGCGCCTGCGCGCGATCGACACCGCGGGTGAGCAGCAACAGGCGCACGTCCTGCCACTGCAGCACCGGCTCACCGTCCACCGCGCGAACCGTATCGCCCGCGCGGAAACCCGCCAGCGCGGCGATCGACCCGGACGCAGGCGCGGCGATGATCGGCTTCATGCCCGGGATGCCATGCACGAACAGCGCCCAGTACAGCAGGATCGCCAGCAGGAAATTGGCGAGCGGCCCGGCAGCGACGATCGCGATGCGCCGCCACACCGACTGCCGGTTGAACGCGCGCGGCAGGTCGGCAGGGTCGACGTCGTCCTCACGCTCGTCGACCATCTTGACATAGCCTCCCAGGGGGATCGCACCGATCACCCATTCGGTACGGTCGGCACCGTACACCCGGCGCAGCAATGGCCGGCCGAAGCCGACCGAGAATCGAAGCACCTTGACGCCGCATGCACGCGCGACGAGGTAGTGCCCGAACTCGTGGACGACGATCAGCACGCCGAGTGCTGCGATGAATGCGGCGACGGTGGTCAGCATGTCGGGGGATGAGCGAGCCGTGGTGGAGGAAGACTGCGAGCCATACTAGCAGGCGAGGCGGTCCACGACCGCTGCGGCTGCGCGTCGAGCCGCACTGTCTGCGTGCAGCACCCCCTCTACCGAGCCGGCATCCCCGGGCAGCGGCTGCGCCAGCACCGTCTCGATCACCCGGGCGATGTCGCCGAAGCGCAGGCGCCGGCCAAGGAAGGCATCGACCGCAACCTCGTTTGCCGCGTTGAGTACCGCGCTGGCAGTGCCGCCCGCAGCCAGCGCCGCCCAGGCGAGCGGCAGGCAGGGAAATCGCTGCGGGTCCGGCGCTTCGAATTCGAGGCGCGCGGTCTTCAGCAGGTCAAGGAACTCGACGCCGGCCTCGATGCGGTCCGGGAATCCGAGTCCGTAGGCGATCGGCGTGCGCATGTCGGGCTGCCCGAGTTGCGCGAGGACCGAGCCATCGCAGTACTCCACCATCGAGTGGACCACGCTCTGCGGATGGATCAGCACCTCGATCTGCGCTGGCGCGGCGCCGAACAGCCAGTGTGCTTCGATCACCTCCAGCGCCTTGTTCATCATGGTCGCCGAATCGACGGAGATCTTCCGTCCCATCACCCAGTTGGGATGACGACAGGCTTCTTCTGGCGTCGCGTCAGCGACCGATTCAGGAGACCGGCTGCGGAAGGGTCCGCCCGACGCAGTGAGCAGAAGCCGGCGTACGCCAGCGGCCTCGAGGCCGCCAGAGAAATCGCGCGGCAGGCACTGGAAGATCGCGTTGTGCTCGCTGTCGATCGGCACCAGCGAGGCGGCATGGCGACGCAGTTCGGCGATGAACAGCCCACCGGTCATCACCAGCGCTTCCTTGTTGGCGAGCAGTACCTGCTTGCCATGGCGGGCGGCCTCGAGCGTGGACATCAGCCCGGCTGCGCCGACGATCGCCGCCATCACCACCGATGCGTCCGGATGACCAGCGGCGGCGATGCATGCAGCCGGACCTGCGGCAACCTCGGTGGACACGCCGCGTTCCCGCAGCCTGCGGCCCAGCGCATCCGCCTCGGCGGGATCGGCCAGCACCGCGAGCTTCGGTCGGAACTCGAGGCACTGCTCGTACAGGCGTTCCACCTGGCGCGCGGCCGTCAGTGCAACCACCTCGAAACGGCCAGGGTGGCGCCGCACGATATCCAGGGTGTTCACGCCGATCGTGCCGGTAGCGCCGAGCACGGCAAGACCGACCGGGCGCACGCCCCCGGGTCCTGCTGCCGGCGTGGAAGCAGCGGCAGTGCCGGCAGGACAGGGCGGGCTGGCCTGTCTGGTGTATGCAGTCATCGCTTCACCCCGCGTAAATGTAGAGGGACAGTGCGGCCACCGGGAGGGTGGAGGTAAGCCCGTCGATGCGATCGAGCACGCCACCATGCCCGGGCAGCAGCCATCCGCTGTCCTTGGCACCGGCCTGGCGCTTCACCAGCGACTCGAACAGGTCGCCGAGTATGCTCAATGCCGTCAGTGTGCCCGCCAGCGCCCAGCCCGCAGGCCCGGCGAGCGGGCCGTCGGCCGCAGCACCGGTGGCCTGGAGCACCGTGAGGCCGACGGCGACCGCGGCAGCGCCACCGGCCACACCTTCCCAGGTCTTGCCCGGGCTGATCGACGGTGCAAGCTTGTGCCGTCCGAAGGCTCGACCGGCAAAATATGCCCCGGTATCGGCGATCCAGACGATCGCCATCAGCGACAACAGTTGCCAGGGCGACTGCCCGAGCCAGGCCAGGGCCGCGCCGGCCGGTGCGAGCAGGATCCAGCCCACCGGCAGCGACGCCTTGCGCACCGGCGCAGCGCGCACGAGGAAGGCGGGCATCAGCGTCGCCCAGGCCACCGCGGACACCGCCCACGAGACCGCCACGGCAGCCAGCGGCACGCCGGCCAGCGGCGCACAGATCGAAGCGGCCACGACCGTACAGAACGACAGTGCCATCGTGCGGCCCAGGCCGGTCAGGCGTGCCCATTCGAATGCGCCGACACTGAAGAAGGCCGCAACGGCCAGCGTCCACGCCCAATGGGGCACCAGCCAGAGCCCGGCGATGCAGCAGGCCAGGAGCACCACCGCCGTCGCCACGCGCTGTGCGAGCGTACTCATCGGTGCGCCACGGCTTTCGGATCGACCCTACGAATCGCCGGGCCGCAGGCCAAGGGCGCCCGCGCGACCGCAGTAACCACCGCGGCGAGGGACGCCTCTGCAGAGGTGATCACTGCGCCCTGGCCACCCTGGCCAGATCATCGACCGGGGCCGCGACGGCCTGCAGGCCATCGTGCACGGCTTCATGCTCGCCCGCGTCCCGGCGTAGCTGGTCGCTGGTACGGCCGAACCGGCGCTCGCGGCTGCGAAACGCCTCCACGGCGGCCTGCACGTCCGATGCGCCGAAATCGGGCCACAGGGTCTCGGTGAACCAGAGTTCGGTGTAGGCCAGTTGCCAGAGCAGGAAGTTGCTGATCCGCGTCTCGCCGCCGGTCCGGATGAACAGATCGGGCTCGGGCGCGTATGCCAGCGCGAGATGGCGTGCGATCTCCGATTCGGACAGCGGCGCCGCGGGATCGGCGTTCCCGGCAACGGCTCGGGCTTCGAGGGCGCGGTTGACCGCCTGGGCGATATCCCATCGCCCGCCGTAGTTCGCCGCGATGGTGAGCGTCATGCGCGCGTTCGAACAGGTGGTAGCTTCCGCATCGACGATCAGATCGCACAGGGCCGGATCGAAACGGGAGCGGTCGCCGACCACGCGGAAGCGTACGCCATGCTCGTGCAGGCGCGGAACCTCCTGCTTGATCGCCGTGCCGAACAGCTCCATCAGCGCGGCCACCTCGTCGGCTGGCCGGCGCCAGTTCTCGCTGCTGAATGCGAACAGCGTCAGGTGCTCGATGCCGAGTTCGCCGCAGGCGCGCACCGTGTCCCGTACCGCACTCGCGCCTCGCCGGTGGCCGGCCACGCGCGGCAGCAGGCGCTGCCGGGCCCAGCGCCCGTTACCGTCCATGATGATTGCGACATGGCGCGGGACGTCTGCCGGAAGCGGCTTGGACGCGGTCGGATCCTGCCTGCGGAACATGGGGTCAGACCGCCAGCAATTCGGCTTCCTTGACCTGGAGCGCCTTGTCTATTTCCGCGATATGACGGTCGGTGAGCTTCTGCACATCGTCCTGTGCGCGGCGCTCGTCGTCTTCGGCGACTTTCTTGTCCTTGAGCAGCGCCTTCAGTTCGGCATTGGCGTCACGGCGCACGTTACGCACCGCGATCTTCGCATCCTCGCCTTCGCCCCGGACGACCTTGATGAGATCGCGGCGGCGTTCTTCGGTGAGCGAGGGCATCGGCACACGGACCAGGTCTCCGGTCGTCGACGGATTGAGACCGAGATCGGAGTCGCGGATCGCCTTCTCGATCGTGCTCGCCATCTTCTTCTCCCAGGGCGTGACGCCGATCGTGCGCGCGTCGATCAGCGTGATGTTCGCGACCTGGGTAATCGGCGTCGGCGAGCCGTAATAATCGACCTGGATGTGGTCGAGGATGCCCGGGTGCGCCCGGCCGGTGCGCACCTTCGCCAGATTGACCTTGAGCGCCTCGACGCTCTTGACCATCTTCTGTTCCGCGTTCGTCTTGACCTCTGCAATCATCGGGGGCTCCGCACTGATCAGGAATGAACCAGCGTGCCTTCGTTCTCGCCGCACACGACACGCCTGAGCGCGCCCGGCTTGAAGATACTGAAGACTCGTATCGGCAGATTCTGGTCGCGGCACAAGGTGAGCGCAGTCGCATCCATCACCTTGAGCTGCTTGTTCACCGCTTCATCGAAAGTGAGCGACTCATACCGGGTAGCGGTCGGATCGTGCTGCGGGTCATTCGTGTAGATGCCGTCGACCTTGGTCGCCTTGAGCACCACGTCGACCCCCATCTCCATGCCGCGCAGGGCCGCTGCCGTGTCGGTGGTGAAGAACGGGTTTCCGGTGCCCGCCGCGAAGATCACGACCCGGCCTTCCTCGAGATAGCGCATTGCCTTGCCACGGATGTACGGCTCGGCGACCTGCTCGACCGTCAGTGCAGACTGCACCCGCGTCTCGATGCCCGCCTTGCGCAGTGCATCCTGCAGCGCGAGCGCGTTGATGATCGTCGCCAGCATGCCCATGTAGTCGGCCGTTGCGCGATCCATGCCGGCGGCCCCGGGCGCCACGCCCCGGAAGATGTTGCCGCCGCCGATCACCACCGCTGTCCGGACACCCAGCCGCACGACCTCGGCAACCTCTTCGACAATGCGGGCGATCGTCGGCCGATTGATGCCGAACTGGTCCGGCCCCATCAGGGCCTCGCCCGAGAGCTTCAGCAGTATGCGGCGATAGGCGCAGCCGGGGGCGGCAGCGCCACCTCCGGTCGCCACTGCGGTCTCGTGGGAGTCGTCGGTCATGCGCGGTCAGACTCCTTTCGCAGCGGCCGCCACCTCGGCGGCGAAATCGACCTGCTTCTTCTCGATGCCTTCGCCGACGACGAACAGCACGAAGCGCTTGACCGTCGCGCCCTTCGACTTGAGCAGCTGTTCGATCGTCTGCTTGTCGTCCTTCACGAACGGCTGGCCCAGCAGCGTGACTTCCTTCAGGTATTTCTGAACCGACCCCTCGACCATCTTGGCGACGATCTCGGCAGGCTTGCCGGATTCGGCGGCCTTCTGGGCGGCGATCGAACGTTCCTTCTCGATCAGCTCGGCCGGGACCTCGTCGCGGCCCAGCGCTACCGGCTTGGTGGCGGCGATGTGCATCGCGATGTCACGGGCCAGCGTCTCGTCACCGCCGGTCACATCGACCATGACGCCGATCTTCGAGCCGCCATGGATGTAGGTGGCCACCCGGCCCTGTGCCTCGATGCGCACGAACCGGCGCAGCGACAGGTTCTCGCCGATGCGGCCGATCAGTTCGGTGCGGGTCGACTCGACGGTGGCCGCGCCCAGCGGCAGTTGCGACAGCGCGGCCACGTCCGCCGGAGACTGGTTTGCCACCAGCGACGCGCAGTCCCGGGCGAACGCCAGGAAATCGTCGTTCTTCGCGACGAAGTCGGTCTCGCAATTGATCTCGAGGATCGCGGCCAGCTTGCCGTCCGGCGACACGTGCACGCCAACGACGCCTTCGGCTGCCACGCGGCCCGCGGCCTTGGTGGCCTTGTTGCCCAGCTTGACGCGCAGGATCTCCTCGGCGCGTGCCATGTCGCCGCCGGCTTCGGTCAGCGCTTTCTTGCATTCCATCATCGGCGCGTCGGTCTTCTCGCGCAGATCCTTCACCATGCCAGCTGTGATCTCGGCCATGGATTGACCCTTCCTTTCAGGGGCAGGCCGCACGGCCTGCCCGGACATGTCGAATCGATCGGTTGCCCCGGCAGCGGGGCTTCCGCATCCCGGGATCCGGGGCCCGCGCCCCGGGACTGCCCTGCCACCTGTCGGCGATCAGGCCTGGACGACTTCCTCGCCCGCCTCGACCTCGACGAACTCGTCGCCGACGATTTCCTGGATCACCTGGCTGCGCCCCTCGAGGATGGCGTCTGCAACCCCGCGTGCATAGAGGCGCACCGCGCGGCTCGAATCATCGTTGCCGGGAATCACGTAGTGCACACCATCGGGCGAATTGTTGCTGTCGACGATCGCGATCACCGGGATGCCGAGTACCTTGGCCTCCTGCACGGCGATCTTGTGGTAGCCGACATCGATGATGAAGATCGCGTCGGGCAGCGAGGTCATGTCCTTGATGCCCCCCAGGCTGCGCTCGAGTTTCTCGAGGTCACGCTGGAATGTCAGCGCTTCCTTTTTCGACAGCTTCTCGGCGTTGCCCTCGGCAACCATGCCCTCGAGGTCCTTCAGGCGCTTGATCGAGCCCTTGACCGTCTTGAAGTTGGTGAGCATGCCGCCGAGCCAGCGGTGGTCGACGAACGGCGCGCCGGCACGGGTGGCCTCCTCGCGCACGATCTCGCGCGCCTGGCGCTTGGTGCCGACGAACAGGATGTTGCCCTTGTTCGCCGCAAGCTTGCGCACGAACTTCATCGCCTCGTCGTACATGACGATCGATTTCTCGAGGTTGATGATGTGTATCTTGTTCCGGTGCCCGAAGATGTAAGGTGCCATCTTGGGATTCCAGTAACGGGTCTGGTGGCCGAAGTGCACTCCGGCCTCCAGCATGGTGCGCATGGTGACTGACATCAGGGAAACTCCTTAGGGTTGATCCGCCACGCGCCGCAACTGCCCCCGTCCCGGGTTCCCGCCATGTGTGCCCGACGATGCAGGCATGGCAGGATGATCCGGGCCGGACACCCATGGATCGGCACGTGTGTGAGGTGGTGATGCAAGAGATGATGCGGTCGCTGCCGCGTGATTGCCGGCCAGACTTTTCCACAGACTTTTCCACAGACTTTGCCACAGACTTCGCCACAGACTTCGCCACAAACCCTGCCACGCAACCGGCGGCAGAAAGACAGCGGCGCGCCAGATGGCGAAACACCGGCAAGCAACCCCCGAGATTAGCATAGTGGGCCGCAGTCGATCCACACGCCGGGCAGTGGGCACGCCCGACTGCCGTTTTCGCTGCGCCACGGCCCCCGGGATGCGCCATAATCCGGCGACGAAGCCATGGAACAACGCCTGATGCTGCAGCCGCCGCCCCGAAAATCCGCCATACCGTTGAAAACGCCCGACGACATCGCTGCAATGCGCATCGCAGGGCGTCTGGC
>JBILGF010000498.1:0-2648 GCA_044351195.1 Burkholderiales bacterium | reverse complement strand
AACTGAAGAACCTGGAAGGGGAACGCTCCGAATTCAGGCGCAGGGTGGCTGTTGCCGGCGTGTTCGTGCTGGTCCTGTTCGCCGTGTTGCTGGGCCGCTTCGTGCACCTGCAGGTGGTGAACCACGAGCATTACTACACCCAGGCCGAGGCCAACCGGATCTCGCTGGTGCCGATCGTGCCCAATCGCGGACTGATCCTCGATCGGCATGGCACCGTGCTTGCCCACAATTTCACCGCCTACACGCTCGAGATCAACCCGAGCCTGGTGCGCGACCTGGACGCGACCATCGAGTCGCTGTCGACGCTGATCGAGATCGCGCCGAAGGACCGCCGGCGGTTCAAGCGGCTGCTCGACGAGTCGCGCAAGCTCGGGGCGATGCCGATCCGCACCCGCCTGTCCGATGAAGAGATCGCGCGCTTTGCCGCCAACCGCTATCGATTCCCGGGTGTCGAGATCAACGCCCGGCTGTTCCGCCGCTACCCGAACGGCACCCTCGCCTCCCATGTCGTCGGCTACATCGGCCGGATCAACCAGAAAGACGTGGATTCGCTCGAGTCGCGCGGCCTCATCGCCAATTACCGCGGTTCCGAACACATCGGCAAGACCGGGCTGGAGCAGAAGTACGAAAGCGAACTGCACGGCACCACCGGGCTGGAAAAGGTCGAGGTGGATTCCGGCGGACGTGCAGTGCGCACCCTGTCGCGCACCCCGCCGGTGTCGGGGAACAACCTGCAGTTGCACCTGGACCTGCGCCTGCAGCAGGCGGCCGAGGCCGCGTTCGGCCAGCGGCGCGGAGCGCTGGTGGCGATCGATCCGGCGACCGGCGGGGTGCTGGCGATGGTGAGCATGCCGGGCTTCGATCCGAACCTGTTCATCGATGGCATCGACACCACGACCTGGAACGAACTCAACAACGATCCCGACCGGCCACTGTTCAACCGCGCGCTGACTGGCCAGTACCCCCCTGGCTCTACCTACAAGCCCTTCATGGCGCTCGCCGCGCTGCAACTGGGCAGGCGCACGCCCCAGTACGGCATCAACGACCCCGGCGTATTCACCCTGCCGGGCAGCACGCACCAGTACCGCGACTGGAAGGTCGGCGGGCACGGCTTCGTCGACATGCACAGGTCGATCGTGATCTCGTGCGACATCTACTACTACCAACTCGCGTTCGACCTGGGCATCGACGTGATCAGCGGCTTCATGCGGCAGTTCGGCTTCGGTGCGCGCACCGGCATCGATCTGGAGGGCGAGGCGATCGGCATCAACCCATCCCAGGAATGGAAGCAGCGGCGCTTCCGCCAGAAATGGTTCGTCGGCGACACGATCTCCATCGGCATCGGCCAGGGGTACAACGTGACCACCCTGCTGCAACTGGCCAATGCGACCGCGATCATCGCCAACCGCGGCGAGGTCTACAGCCCGCACCTGGTCAACACCATCGAAGACTCGACATCCCGGAAGCTGCGGCAGGTGCTCGCACAGCCGTTGCGCAATCTCGATTTCAGGCCCGAACACTGGCAGACCGTCCACCAGGCGCTGATCGACGTCAACACGCCCGGCGGCACCGGGTACCGTGCCTTTGCCGGCGCGAAGTACCAGGTCGGCGGAAAGACCGGCACATCGCAGGTGATCGCGATCAAGCAGGGCCAGAAGTACGACGCCAGCCGGATCGACGAGCGCCATCGCGACCATGCACTCTACGTCGCCTATGCGCCGGCCGACGCGCCGAAGATCGCCATTGCGGTCCTGGTCGAGAACGCCGGCGGGGGCGGTGCATTCGCCGCGCCGCTGGCACGCACCGTGATGGATTTCTACCTGCTCGGCGAGGCGGTGACGCCGATCGACGCGCCGGCAAGGCCGCCCGCGGGCAATGGCAACGGCAACGGCGGGGGCAATCGTGCAGCACGTGATTGAAACAATCTGGCGCCGGGGTACGGCGCATGTCGACGGGCCGCTGCTGATCGCCGTCAGCCTGTTGCTGGCGGTCAGCCTGGCCACGCTCTACAGCGCATCCAACCAGAGCCTGGACCGGATGCAGAACATGCTGTTCAACCTGGGCGTGGCGCTCACCGTCATGTGGGTGGTCGCCAATACGCCGATGACCCAGGTGATGCGTCTCGCGCTGCCGGCATACCTGCTGGCGCTGGCCCTGCTGGTCGCGGTCGCGCTGTTCGGCGACGTGCGCAATGGCGCGCGCCGCTGGCTCGACCTGGGCGTGATCAGCATCCAGCCGTCCGAACTGATGAAGATCTCGCTGCCGCTGGCGCTCGCCTGGTATTTCGACCGCTACGAGTCGGCGCTCAAGCTGTCGAACTTCGCGGTCGCCGCCGCCCTGTTCGTGCTGCCGGTCGGGCTGATCGCAAGGCAGCCCGACCTCGGCACTTCGCTGCTGATCGCAGCCTCTGGCTGCTACGTGCTGTTCCTCGCGGGGCTGCCATGGAAAGTGATGCTCGCGCTGGGCGTGGCAGGACTGGCCGGGCTGCCGCTGCTGTGGTCGGTGATGCACGACTACCAGCGCACGCGGGTGATGACCCTGCTCGACCCCACGCAGGATCCGCTGGGTGCCGGCTACCACACGATCCAGTCGACCATCGCGGTCGGCTCGGGAGGCTGGTTCGGGAAGGGCTGGCTGGAAGGTACTCA
>JBILGF010000495.1:0-2661 GCA_044351195.1 Burkholderiales bacterium | reverse complement strand
CAGCCGCCCCCGGAGTGATTGCACCGGCAACGGCAGCCGGATTTGGCTATACTCCGCAGCCGCGTTCTCCGGTGAAGGCGGCTGAAATAAACCGGAAACATCGGCCAGGTAGCTCAGTCGGTAGAGCAGCGGATTGAAAATCCGCGTGTCGGCAGTTCGATTCTGCCCCTGGCCACCAGTATTCGAGGCCAACCCGCGCGGTTGGCCTTTCCTTTTTCGCCCCCCTGTCCCGCCTGGACGTCCGGACGCCTGGAAGAAGCCATGTCCACCGATTTCCGCGTAATGACCTCCGGCGCGTTCACCGCCGCCCACCTGCGACTGTTGCCGACCGTCGAGCGCCTGACCGGCCTGCACGTAGTCACGGTCACCACCTCGATCGGCAGCGGCGACACCTCGATCCCCAACCGGCTCACGCGCGGCGAAGTGGCCGACCTCGTGATCTGCGACGACAGCATCGTCCAGGGCTTCATCCGCGACGGCCTCGCGCAGGCCGCGGGCCATGCGCCGCTGGCACGCTCGACGGTGGGGCTCGCCGTGCAGGCCGGCGCGCCCGCGCCCGACATCGGCACGGCCGATGCCCTGCGAGACACGCTGCTGCGCGCCGCCTCGATCGGCTATTCGGCGAGCGTCAGCGGCCGCTACGTGACCACCGAGCTGTTCCAGCGGCTGGGCATCCATGACGAGGTGATGCCGAAGTGCATGTTCATCGGCAACGGCCAGCGCGTGGGCACCTTCATCGCGAACGGCGAAGTCGAACTGGGCTTCCAGCAGGTGAGCGAACTGATGCCGATCGAAGGCATCGCGCACATCACGCCGCTGCCTGATGAACTGCAGAAGTTCACGATCTACAGCGCGGCAATACCGGCGAGCGCGCTGCATGCGGATGCCGCAGTCCGGGTCATCCGCTTCCTCTCGTCGCCGGAGGCGGCCGCAGACATCAGGGCCACCGGCCTGGAACCTGCAACCCGCTGAACCGCAAGAGGAGCCTTCCGATGGCCGACGCGCCGCTGCATACCCTGAGCATCGACCAGGGCGTTGCCCTGCTGACCCTGAACCGGCCACAGTCGCTCAACGCGCTCAACCGCGCGCTGCGCCATGAGCTGATGGACCTGTTCCCGCGGCTCGACGCCGATCCCGAGGTGAAGGTGGTCGTGCTCACCGGCGCCGGCGACAAGGCGTTCTGCACTGGCGCCGACCTGAAGGAGCGCGCGGGCGGATCGACCGCCGACGTGATCGCCGAGCGCCGGAAGGTGATGCCCCTGTGGACCAGCGCACTGGCGAACGTGAGCAAGCCGGTGATCGCCGCGATCAAGGGCTACTGCATGGGTGGCGGCTTCGAGCTCGTCCTGCAATGCGACATCTCGATTGCCTCCGACACCGCGGTGTTCGCGCTGCCCGAGGTCACCCACGGCTTCTTCCCGGGCGGCGGCGCCTGCCAGCGGCTGCCCCGGCTGGTCGGCTACCAGATGGCGCGCGAGCTGATCCTGACCGGCCGGCGCTGGGATGCAGCCGAAGCAAAGGCGCTCGGACTGGTCAACCGCGTGGTGCCGCTCGACCGGGTGCTCGACGACGCCATGGAGACTGCGCGCCGGATGGCCACGTTCCCGTCTCTGGGGCTGGTGCAGGCCAAGCGCGCGATCAACCATTCGATGGAAGCCGGCCTCGCCGCCGGCCTGCGCTTCGATGCCGAAGCCTGGGTCGCGTGCATGCATTCGGATGAATGGAAACAGAAGCTGGAAGGCTTCGCGCGCAACGAGCGCAAGGCCTGAACATGAACGATATCCCCGTGCGTCGCACACCCTCTGCGCAAGTCCGGCCCGTGCTGCGCCTGACACGGTCCGCGATCCTGCTGCTGGCCTGCGCGACCGCCAGCACCCTTGCCTGCGCACAGGGCCGCCCGCTGCGCCTGATCGTTCCCTTCCCGCCCGGCCCGGGCGTGGACCTGGTCGCGCGCACGGTGTCCGACCAGTTGTCGCAGACCCTCGGCCGCCAGATCGTGGTCGACAACCGCCCGGGTGCCGGTTCGGTGATCGGCGTCGATCTCGCGGCGAAGTCCCCGCCCGATGGCAACACCCTGCTGTTCACCAACCTCGCCTACGCGATCAACGCGGCGATGCTGGCGAAGCTGCCCTATGACCCGCTGCGCGATCTGACGCCGGTGACGGTGGTGGCGAAGCAGCCGCACATGCTGGTAGTCAATCCGTCGGTGCCGGTGAAGGCGGTGCGTGACCTGATCGCACTGGCCAAGGCCCGGCCCGGCGAGATCACCTACGCGTCCTCCGGCATCGGCACCGGCCCGCAGCTGGTCGCCGAGATGTTCTCCACCGCGGCGGGCGTGCGCATGAACCATGTCCCGTACAAGGGGGCCAACCCGGCGCTGACCGATGTCGTCGGTGGCCATGCACAGGTCATGTTCTCGACGCTGGTGTCGGGGCTGCCGCAGGTCCAGGCGGGCCGGCTGCGCGCCGTCGCGGTCACCTCCGACAAGCGATCCCGCCACCTGCCCGATGTGCCGACCATGATCGAGTCGGGGTTGCCCGGCTTCGAGGCGGTAGGCTGGTTCATGGTGATGGCACCGGCGCGCACGCCGGCGCCGGTGCTGGCACGCCTGCAGACGGCACTGGCCGAAGCGCTGGCCCAGCCGGCGGTCCGCGAACGACT
>JBILGF010000494.1:0-2669 GCA_044351195.1 Burkholderiales bacterium | reverse complement strand
CGGCAGCCCCGTCGGCGAGCGCACATTTCACCAGGAAGTGCTGCGGGAAGGAGAGCCCGTCCAGGGCGAGACCGATCCGGCGCCCGACCTCGATGTAGACGACAGACAGCGAGATGGGGATGCCGACACGCCGCTCGAGCACGTCGTTCAGGAAACTGTTGCGCGGGTCGGCGAAGTCTTCCTGGTTCGGGGCGAACCCCTGTTCGTCGAACAGGAAGCGGTTCAGCGCGCGGATGCGCTCGACGTCGGTCGCCGCCTCGGGCAGTCGCGCGCGCAGCAGCGTCCCCAGCGTATCGAGCCGCGCAAGGTAGTGGTCGATGTCGAGGTCCGGATAGTGCTCGTGGGCGATCAGCAGCGCGCCCTCGGCCAGGCTGCCCATGCCGGCATTGCGCTCGACCAGCCGCCTGAGGCGTTCGGCCGCCTCGACGTTGCGAACGATCGGGCGGGCCCCTGCCCTCATGGCGTGCACTCGCGGTAGTGGTCGAGCTTGCCGTGCTCGTCGATCGCCTCGAGCCGCACGGTGAAGCCCCAGAGGCGGGCGAGATGCTTCATCACTTCGGTGGCATCGGCGGAGACCAGCGGGCGCTCCCGGTGCATCAGGTGGCGCAGCACGAGCGAGCGGTCGGTATCGCGTTCATAGCGCACCACCTGGATGTCCGGCAGCGAGACGTCGCGGTTGTAATGCTGGGCCAGCAGGCGCCGCACCCGCCGATAGCCTTCCTCGTTGTGGATGCTGTCGATCTCGAGCCAGGATTTCGATGCGTGGTCGGCCACCGCGAACAGGCGGAACTCGCGGATCAGTTTCGGGGACAGGTACTGGGCGATGAACGATTCGTCCTTGAAGTTGCGCATCGCGAAATCGAGCACCTTGAGCCAGTCGCCGCCGGCGATGTCCGGGAACCAGTGGCGGTCTTCATCGGTGGGCGCCTCGCAGATGCGCCGGATGTCGCGCATCATCGCGAAGCCCAGCGCGTACGGGTTGATGCCGCCATACCCGCGCTCGTCGAAGCCGCGCTGGGTCACCACGTTGGTATGCACCTGCAGGAACTCGATCATGAACCCGTCTTCGAGCTGCCCCTTGTCGTACATGCGGTTGAGCAGCGTGTAGTGCCAGAAGGTGGCCCAGCCTTCGTTCATGACCCGGGTCAGCCCCTGGGGATAGAAATACTGCGACACCTTGCGCACGATGCGAACGAGCTCGCGCTGCCAGGGCGCGAGCCTGGGCGAATGCTTCTCGATGAAGTAGAGGATGTTCTCTTCGGGCTCGGCGGGGAACACGCTGCGCCCGCTTGTGCCGGCCCTCGCCGACCCGGCTGCCGGGACGGTGCGCCACAGGTCGTTGAACTGGCGCTGGATGTAGTCGTTGCGCTCGGCCATGCGCGCCTCTTCCTCGCGCGCAGACAGCGGCTGCGGGCGGCGGTAGCGGTCGACGCCGTAGCTCATCAGGGCATGGCAGGAATCGAGGATCTCCTCGACCGCGCCGATGCCGTGCCGCTCTTCGCACTGCATCACGTAACGGCGGGCGAACACGAGGTAGTCGAGGATCGCGTCGGCCGCGGTCCACTGCCTGAACAGATAGTTTCCCTTGAAGAACGAGTTGTGGCCATAGCTTGCGTGGGCCACGACCAGCGCCTGCATCATCATGGAGTTCTCTTCCATGAGGTAGGCGATGCACGGGTTGGAATTGATCACGATCTCGTAGGCGAGGCCCTGCGCGCCCTTGCGGTAGGCCTGCTCGTTGCGGATGAACTCTTTTCCGAACGACCAGTGCGGGTAGCCGATCGGCAGCCCGACGCTGGCATAGGCGTCGAGCATCTGCTCGGAGGTGATCACCTCGATCTGGTTCGGATAGGTGTCCAGGCCGAACTCGGCGGCGGTATTCCCGATCTCGCGTTCATACGCCTCGATCAGTTCGAACGTCCAATCGGGGCCCTGCGGCAACCGCTTACCGCGCAGCTGGATCGCGCCGCTCATCTCAGGTCGTCTCTTTCCTGAACAGTTCGTGGAACACCGGGTAGATCTCCTCGCGCTCGCAGACCCGACGCATCGCGAAGTTGCGCGCGCCGGCGGCCAGCGTGTCGTACTCCACCCACAGGCTGCTCTGCCGGGCATCCCTGCCGTCCGGGATCTCGACATAGGCGAAATAGCGGCAGACCGGGACGATCTTCTCGCCCAGGAAGCGGGCACTCTTGCCGGCATCGCTGCCGAACGCGTCGCCGTCGGAGGCCTGCGCCGCATAGATGTTCCACTGCCCTGCCGGGAACCGCTCGACCTGGATCTCGTGCATCAGCTCGAGCGCGGACAGTACCACCGTGCCCCCCGACTTCGGATCGTGGAAGAACGTGTCCTCGCCCACCTCTTCCGCATTGTCGGTATGGCGCACGAACACGATCTCGACCTGCTCGTACTTTCGCGACAGGAACAGGTAGAGCAGCGTGAAGAAGCGTTTGGCGACATCCTTCTTGCGCTCGTCCATCGAGGCCGAGACATCCATCAGGCAGAACATCACCGCGCGCGCGACCGGCTGCGGCACCGAGACCCGGTGCCGATAGCGCAGGTCGAGGTCGTCGAGGAACGGCACGCGCTTGAGCCGTGCCTCGATCTCGGCCACCTCGGCCTCCAGGCGCGCGATCTCGGGCGCGGGTGCCGGGCGCGCCCGGGCCTCGGCG
>JBILGF010000002.1:0-25984 GCA_044351195.1 Burkholderiales bacterium | reverse complement strand
CTACAACCCGGCGCACATGATCGCGGTGAGCTTCTTCTTCGCGACCACCTTCGCGCTGTCGCTGCACGGGGCGCTGGTGCTGTCGGCGACCAACCCGCCCAAGGGCGAGGCCGTGAAGACGCCCGAGCATGAAGACACGTTCTTCCGCGACACCATCGGCTACTCGATCGGCACCCTGGGCATACACCGGCTGGGCCTGTTCCTCGCGCTCGCGGCCGTGTTCTGGAGCGCCGTCTGCATCGTGATCAGCGGACCCTTCTGGACGCGCGGCTGGCCCGAGTGGTGGGGCTGGTGGCTGAACCTGCCGATCTGGTCGTAGGCGAAAACGGAAATCGAGGGGAACAGACATGGCTTACTATCAGAACATCTTCACCCAGATCCAGCCGACCGGGCCCGCAACCCAGGGCGTCCCGCTCGGCAAGGGCAACAGCCCGCGCACCGGCAAGGAACCGCTGATCGTCCACCTGCTCGGACGGATCGGCAACGCGCAGATCGGCCCGATCTACCTCGGCGGTCTCGGCCTGGCCTCCCTGATGTGCGGCCTGCTTGCCTTCTGGATCATCGGCTTCAACATGCTTGCCTCGGTCAACTGGGATCCGATCCAGTTCGTCCGGCAACTGTTCTGGCTCGCGCTGGAACCGCCGCCTCCCGGCTACGGGCTGAGCCTGCCTCCGCTCAACGACGGCGGCTGGTGGCTGATGGCTGGCTTCTTCCTCACGGTGTCGCTGCTGCTCTGGTGGGCGCGCATGTATACCCGCGCACGGGCCCTTGGCCTGGGCACCCACGTGGCCTGGGCGTTCGCCGCGGCGATCTGGCTCTACCTGGTGCTGGGCTTCATCCGGCCGGTGCTGATGGGCAGCTGGGGCGAGGCGGTGCCGTTCGGCATCGTCCCCCATCTGGACTGGACGGCGGCATTCTCGCTGCGCTACGGCAATCTGTTCTACAACCCGTTCCATGCGCTGTCGATCGCCTTCCTGTACGGGTCGGCGCTGCTGTTCGCGATGCACGGGGGCACGATCCTCGCAGTCACCCGGTTCGGGGGTGAGCGCGAGATCGAGCAGATCGTCGACCGCGGCACGGCATCCGAGCGTGCAGCCCTGTTCTGGCGCTGGACGATGGGCTTCAATGCGACGATGGAGTCGATCCATCGCTGGGCCTGGTGGTTCGCCGTGCTGTGCCCGCTCACCGGCGGTATCGGCATCCTGCTTACGGGTACGGTGGTCGACAACTGGTACCTGTGGGCAGTCAAGCATGGCGTGGCGCCGATGTATCCGGCGGTCTTCCCGGCGGTCGTCGACCCGGCCACGCTGATCCAGGGGGTGAAATGATGAAGGCCCACAGCCGTTTCTTCCGCAGCGTATCTCTCGCCGCGGCGGCGCTTGCCGCCAGCGTGCTGCTCGCCGGCTGCGAGCGGCCGCCGATCGACAGCGTGCAGCACGGTTTTCGCGGCACCGGCATGGTGCAGGTCTACAACCCGCGCATCCTGATACCCGAGACCTACAAGAACGTCGTGCCCGAGGCGATCCCTGCAGCACCTGCCGAAGGCCCGCGTGCACGCGAGGTCTACAAGAACGTCCAGGTGCTCGGCGACCTGTCGATCGGCGAGTTCAACCGCCTGATGGTGGCGATCAGCCAGTGGGTGGCCCCGAACGAGCAGTGTGCCTACTGCCATGCGCCGGGTGAGGATTTCTCGTCGGACTCGATGTACACCAAGGTCGTTGCGCGGCGGATGATCCAGATGACGCAGGCGATCAATACCCGCTGGACGGCCCATGTCGCCGACACCGGCGTCACCTGCTATACCTGCCATCGCGGCAACCACAACCCGGCCGAAGTGTGGCATCGCTCGCCGCAGCATCCGCAGGCCACGCGCGGCCTGGGCAACGACGCAGGCCAGAACAGGCCTTCGCCCAACGTCGGCCTGTCTTCACTGCCCTACGATGCGTTGCGCGACTACCTGTCGACCGACCCGAAAGAGATCCGCGTCAACGGTGCAACTGCACTGCCGACCGGCAATCGCGCGTCGACCAAGCAGGCCGAGTTCACCTACTCGCTGATGATGCACATGTCCGACGGGCTGGGCGTGAACTGCACCTACTGCCACAACACCCAGAACTTCGCCAAGTGGGAAGGTGCACCGCCCCAGCGCGCGACGGCCTGGCATGGCATCCGCATGGCCCGCGAGATCAACACCACCTACGTCGATCCGCTGACGCCGGTGCTGCCCGCGGCGAAGCTCGGGCCGACGGGCGACATCGCAAAGGTGAACTGCGCGACCTGCCATCAGGGGGCGTACAAGCCGCTCTATGGCGTGTCCATGCTGCGTGATTATCCGGAGCTGGGCCGGATCACGGGGGCGACCGGGGCCACCGGCAAGGCCTCCCGGCCGGCGCCGCCTGGCGTGCTGGGACGCGTGCTGTTCGAGACCGGAAGCTTCACCCTCTCGGCCGCGGCAAAGACGGAGATCGACAAGGCGGTGAAGGCTGTCGCGGCGGACCGCGCCGTGAAGATCGCGCTCTCGGGCTTCACCGACCGAACGGGCAATGCCCAGGCCAACCTCGACCTGGCCCGCAACCGCGCAGTGGCGGTGCGTGAAGCGCTGACCACGGCCGGTGTTCCGGCGGCACAGATCGAGATGCGCAAGCCAGAGTTCGTGGTCGGGGGTGCCGATGCGAACTCGCGGCGGGTGGACCTGGTCGCGGCGAGGTGAATCCCGGATCGCTGCACCGGTCGCTGCCCCCGGCGGTGGCTGGTGCAGCGGTACGCGATTCCGAAAGGGCCGGGGTGACGGAGGCAGGCGGTACGCTGGCGCAGCCCTCGGTCGTGATACCGGCGGCGGCGAGCAACGGGACAGTGGTCGTCGTGCTCGCCGACGTACGCGCCGCTTCCCGGTGGTGGGGGTACGGCCGGTTCGTGTTCGGGCGCGCTGCGCTGCGCAGGCAGCCCGGCGTGCGCTTCGCCAAGATCCTGGGCAGCGGATTCGACGGCGGCTTCGGACTGAAGCCGAGCGCCTCGCGGCAGGGCCTGCTCTGCCTGTTCGACGATCCCGGGCAGGCAAGCGCCTTCCTCGATGCATCGGCGCTGGTGCAGGCCTACCGTGACCACGCCCGCGAGTACCTCGAGGTACGCCTGCGGCCGTTCTCGTGCAGGGGCAGCTGGGACGGCGTGCGCTTCGAACCAGGCGTGCCGCCGCCGCTGCACGGACCGATCGCCGGCCTCACCCGCGCGTCGATCCGCCCGTCGCTTGCGCGGCAGTTCTGGAGCAAGGCACCCCCGGCGGAGCGCTCGCTCGCTGCGGCCCACGGCTGTCTTCTCGCCGCCGGGCTGGGCGAGGCACCCCTGCTGCGCCAGGCGACCTTCACGGTCTGGGACAGCCTCGCGTCGATGGACGGCTATGCACGCACCGGTGCCCACATGGAGGCGATCCGGGCTGCGCGCGACGGCAACTACTTCTCCGAATCGATGTTCGTGCGCTTCGTGCCCGAGGGCCTGCGCGGGACATGGAAGGGACGCAGCTATGCCTGATGGCGTGCCGTCGGCGCGCGCCATGCGCGACCACCGTACGGTCGTGGTCGGTGCGGGCGTGGGTGGCCTGGTGACTGCGCTGCAGCTCGCATGTGCCGGCGTGCAGGTGACGCTGGTCGAACGTGCGGCCGGTCCCGGGGGCAAGATGCGCCGGGTCGAAGCCGGTGGTGCCTCGATCGACTCCGGCCCGACCGTGTTCACCATGCGCTGGGTGTTCGAACAGATCTTCGCCAGTGCTGGCGCCTCGCTGGATCAGCGGCTCCGGCTCACGCCGCTGCCGGTGCTCGCGCGCCATGCGTGGCGCGATGGCAGCCAGCTCGATCTGTTCGCCGACCATGAACGATCGGTCGACGCGATCGGCGATTTCGCCGGCGCGGCCGAGGCGAAGCGATTCCGTGCCTTCTGTGCCCAGGCGCGCGATGTCTACGACGCGCTGGAAGGCCCGTACATCCGATCGTCACGGCCGAGCCTGCTCGGCATCACCGCCTCGCTCGGCCTGCGCGGCATGAGGGAGCTGACCAGGCTCGGTCCGTTCACCTCTCTCGCGTCGAACCTCGCGCGTCAGTTCAACGATCCGCGCCTGCGCCAGCTGTTCGGCCGCTACGCGACCTACTGCGGGAGCTCGCCGTGGACCGCCCCGGCCACGCTGCTGCTGGTGGCGCAGGTCGAGATGGACGGCGTCTGGTCGGTCGACGGCGGCATGCATGGCCTCGCGCAAGCGCTGGCTGCGCTTGCCGTCGAGCGCGGCGTGGACATCCGTTACGGCACGGCAGTCGAAGAGATCCGGGTGCATGGGGGCCGGGCGAGCGGCGTGCGGCTGGCCAGTGGCGAACAGGTCGACGCCGACAGTGTCGTGTTCAACGGCGATGTGCATGCGCTCGCCAGCGGTCGCCTCGGACGTGCCGTGGCCGGGTCGGTCGATCGCGTTGCGCGCTCGGCGCGCTCGCTGTCGGCCGTCACCTGGTCGATGCATGCGAAGACCGGCGGCAGCTTCCCGCTCGAGAACCACAACGTGTTTTTCGATGCCGACTACGCTTCGGAGTTCCGGGACATCTTCGGTGCCGGCCGGTTGCCCTCGAACCCCACGGTCTACGTCTGTGCACAGGACCGGACTGCCGCCGCGGCGCACCAAGGGCCGTGCGATGCGGCGCCCTTGCCGCCCGGGGGCGGCCGCGACCGCCTGCTGTGCCTGGTCAACGCGCCGGCCTGCGGCGACAGCCATCCCCTGGAACTTTCGGAGATCGATGCATGCGAACGACGGATGCAGGCACTGCTTTCAAGCTGTGGCCTGGAGGTGGAGATCGACCCGGCGACCACGGTGCGCACGAGTCCCAACGAGTTCGAGCGCCTGTTTCCGGCGACCGGGGGCTCGCTGTACGGCCGGGCCACGCAGGGGTGGATGGCCCTGTTCAAGCGGTCGTCCTCGAGCAGCCGGCTGCCCGGGCTCTACCTGGCGGGTGGCAGCGTGCATCCGGGTCCGGGAGTGCCGATGGCGGCGATGTCCGGCCAGCTGGCGGCCGCGACGCTGCTGGGGCACCTCGCTTCGACCAGCCGGTCGGGTCGGGTGGTTATCTCTGGTGGTATGTCGACGCGCTCAGTGACGACGGCTGCCACGGCCTGACCATCATCGCCTTCGTGGGCAGCGTGTTCTCGCCATACTATCGGCGCGCGCTGGCGAGAGGCTCGGCCGACCCCGAGAACTACTGCTCGATCAACGTTGCCCTGTACGGCAAGGCCGGCAGGCGCTGGACGATGACCGAGCGGCGCCGGCGTTCGATGCAACGCAGTGCGAGCACGCTCAGCGTCGGTCCCAGCAGCCTCGCCTGGGATGGCAGATGCCTCACCATCGACATCGACGAGATCGGCATGCCGCTGCCGTATCGGGTGCGCGGGCAGGTGAAGGTGCATCCCCATGCGCTGTCGCCGCTGTTCACTGCCCTGGACGACGGCGGGCTTCACCGCTGGGGTCCGATCGCACCGGCGGCCACCGTCGAGGCTCGCTTCGACCGGCCGGACATGAGTTGGTCCGGCCACGGCTACCTGGACAGCAACGAGGGCGATGAACCGATCGATCGCCCGTTCAGGGAATGGGACTGGTCGCGCGCCAGCCTGCGTGATGGCAGCACCGCGGTGATCTACGACGTGCGGCAGAAAGCGGGTGACGACCGGGTGCTCGCATTGCGCTTCGGCAAGGATGCAACGGTCGACACGTTCGACCCACCGGCGCGGCAGCCGTTGCCGCGCACCGCCTGGCGCATCGGCCGTACGATGCGCAGCGACCCCGACACGCCCGCGACGGTGACACAGACCCTCGAGGACACGCCATTCTATGTTCGCTCGGTGCTGTCCTCGGGGCTGCTCGGCGAGACGGTGGTGTCGATGCACGAGACGCTCAACGTGCCCAGACTGACCTCGACGGCGGTACAGCTGATGCTGCCCTGGCGCATGCCGCGCATCGGTTGAAGAAAGCAACGGCGACGGCCGGGTCCGGGAGGCCAGTCACAAGGCAGGCACAAGGCAGGGCCTGCTTCCCGGCCAGACCGCCGGCCCGGGCTACCGCGCCAGATTGCGGACGATGTGTTGCTGGCGCCTCGAGATCGCCAGCTTTTCGGGCAACCCGCGCAGCAGCACCACCCAGTGCGCATCGGTCTCTGCGTCGGACAGCCGTTCGAAGCCGATGATCGCATCGCGCGCCACCAGGCAATTGCGGTGGATACGCACGAACCGCCTTGCGTGTTCCTGTTCCAGGCGGGTCAATGGCTCTTCGATCAGGTATTCGCGCTGGACCGTGCGTATGGTCACGTACTTCAGCTCGGCCTTGAAGAACAGGATATCCGTCACCGGCACCAGGTATACCTTGCCGCCCTCGGTCACCGACAGGTGCTGGCGCGGCGCGTCGGACAGGCCGCGCAGCAGGTCGGCGCGCAGCGGTGCGATCGCGCGTGCCCTGGCCAGCGCCTCGGACAGGCGCGAGGCCCGGATCGGCTTGAGCAGGTAGTCGATGGCATTGAGTTCGAAAGCCTTCACCGCATACTGGTCGTAGGCGGTGATGAAGATCACCGACGGCGGGTCCGGCAGCTTGAGCAGGTGCTCGGCCAGCTCGACACCGCCCATCTCCGGCATCCGGATGTCGAGCAGCACGACATCGGCATCGTGTGCCTGAAGCAGTTCCAGCGCTTCCAGTCCGGTCGCTGCCTCGCCGGTCACCTCGAGGGGTACCTTTGCCGCGCAGTCGACCAGGAGATCGCGCAGGCGACGGCGTGCAGGCGCCTCGTCGTCGACGATCACGATACGCAGCGGGGGTTCGGCGGGCGGGCTCATCGACGTCATCGGCAGGGTCACTCGGGTTGCCTGGGGAGCCGGGCAGGTCAGCGGGCAGGTCAGCGGGCAGGTCAGCGGGCAGGTCAGGCCCAGCGGTCCGTGTCGGTATAGGGCACGCGAATGCTCACTTCGTATCGCCCCTCGTGCACGCGGGTACGCATGCGCGCCTCCGCGTCGAAGAACAGCTGCAGCCGTTCCCGGATATTCTCGACTGCGATCCCGTTGCCATGGCGACGCTCGCCGCTGGCAGGCACCGGGTTGGACAGCAGCGCATGCACCTCGTCGCCGACGCGGAAGATGCGAATCACTATCGTGCCCTGCGCTATCGATGGCTCTATGCCATGGTATACCGCGTTCTCGAGCAGTGGCTGCAGGATCAGCGCCGGGATCCGGGCCTCGCCCGGCATCTGCCCGATGTCCCATTCCACCTGCAGCCGTTCGCCCAGGCGCACCGACTCGATCGCCAGGTACTGCCGTGCAAGTTCTACCTCGCTGGCGAAGGTCGACAGCGCGCGGCCGTCCGCCATCAGTGCACGGAACAGGTCGGCCAGGTCTTCGAGCACGTGCTCTGCCCGCTTCGGGTCGGCACGGATCAGCGACAGTACCGCGTTCAGGCTGTTGAACAGAAAGTGCGGGCGGATACGGGCCTGCAGCGCCTGCAGCCGCGCCTCGACCAGCGCCGGCGACAGGGCCCGGCTGCGCAGGTCGAACCAGGCGAGCAGCGTCCCCGCCAGGATGATCGTGAAGAACAGTTGCCGGGGCAGCGAATCCGTCACCGTGCCGGGCGGTGTTGCACCGAGCAGGTTGCACGCGGCGGTGACGGCCAGCGCGGCCAGCATCACCGCCGCGATGCCTGCTTCGTAGCGCAGGCGGTCGAGCAGCGGCCGCGCAGCCGCGAGGACCAGGAGCGTAAGGAACATCGCCGGTTGAAGCACGGCGGAGATCTCGATCAGCGCCTCGCCGGTCGCTCGCGCCGATGGGCTCTGGAGTATCGCCGCGGCGAGAGAGGCGGCGTTCACCCCGAGCAGGATGCGCAACATCACGCCGAGGTTGCGGAAGTCGGGCAGGCGGCCAGCGCCGCGCAGCGCGCCCGGGCGCGCATCTTGCACGCGCTGGGCCGGGACGGAGCCTGCGGGGTTTTCGCCTATACTCTGGCCGCGTTTCATTCCTCCATTGTCGATGCCAGACTGCGCCCGATGCAACCCGTGAATCCGATGACAGCCGGCGCAGCCCCCTCCGCACCTTCCGCCAGTCCGGCGAACACCGGCACGGCAGGTGCAAGCGGCGGCATCAGCGGCGGCAGCAGCTGGTCGGGCCGCTTCGACGAGCCGGTGTCGGAACTGGTCAAGCGTTACACCGCGTCGGTCGATTTCGACCAGCGGCTGGCTCCGTACGACATCCAGGGTTCGCTCGCCCATGCGCGCATGCTCGCGGCCTGCGGCATCCTGACGGCACAGGACCTCGCCGACATCGAGCGCGGCATGGAGCAGATCCTCCAGGAAGTGCAGTCCGGCGCGTTCACCTGGCGGCTCGACCTCGAGGACGTACACCTGAACATCGAGCGGCGGCTGACCGACCTGGTCGGCGACGCGGGCAAGCGGCTGCACACCGGCCGGTCGCGCAACGACCAGGTCGCCACCGATGTCCGTCTCTGGCTGCGCGCCTCGATCGACGAGATCGATGCCGCGCTGCGTGCGATGCAGGTCGCACTGCTCGACCTCGCCGGCCAGCATGTCGAGACCGCGATGCCGGGCTTCACCCACCTGCAGGTCGCGCAGCCGGTGTCGTTCGCGCACCATCTGATGGCCTACTTCGAGATGCTGGTGCGCGATCGCGAGCGTTTCGCCGACTGCCGCAGGCGTGTGAACCGCCTGCCGCTGGGTGCTGCAGCGCTGGCGGGAACCAGTTTTCCGATCGACCGTGACCACGTTGCGCGCGAACTGGGTTTCGACGCGATCTGCGCCAATTCGCTCGACGCCGTGTCCGACCGCGATTTCGCGATCGAGTTCTGCGCCGCCGCCGCGCTGACCATGACCCACCTGTCGCGCTTCTCCGAGGAACTGATCCTCTGGATGAGTCCGCGCTTCGGCTTCATCGACCTCGCCGATCGTTTCTGCACCGGCTCGTCGATCATGCCGCAGAAGAAGAACCCTGACGTGCCCGAGCTGGTGCGTGGCAAGGTCGGCCGGGTCAACGGCCATCTGGTGGCGCTGCTCACGCTGATGAAGGGCCAGCCGCTCGCCTACAACAAGGACAACCAGGAAGACAAAGAGCCGCTGTTCGACACGGTCGACACGCTGCTGATGACGCTGGCCATCTATGCCGACATGGTCGGCGGCATCCGGGTGAAGCCCGACGCGATGCGCGAGGCGCTGAAGCAGGGTTTCGCCACTGCCACCGACCTCGCCGACTACCTGGTGCGCAAGGGCGTACCGTTCCGCGATGCGCACGAGACGGTCGCGCGCGCGGTGCGCCACGCCGAGCAGACAGGCTGCGACCTGCCCGAGCTGCCGCTTGCCGACCTGAAGGCGTTCTCGACCGCGATCGGCGAGGATGTCTACGCCGTGCTGACCGTCGAAGGCTCGATGGCCAGCCGCAGCCATGCCGGTGGCACGGCGCCATCGGCGGTACGTGCGGCACTGGCCGCGGCACGCGGCCGGCTCTGATCAGCGGTAGACCGCGGCCAGCGCCGCGGCATCGAGCGTGGCGGCGGGCGTATCGAGCACCACGCGTCCGCTGCGCAGCGCCACAACCCGATCCGCGTGTTCCAGGGCGAGGACAGGCTGGTGCAGGCTGCAGACCACCGCCGCCTGGCGTTCGCGGCAGCAGTCGCGCAGCAGCCGCAGCACGATCGCGCCGGCCTCGGGATCGAGGCTGGCAACCGGCTCGTCGGCGAGCAGTACCGCCGGCTGCTGGGCGAGCGCGCGGGCCAGGGCGATCCGCTGGCGCTCGCCGCCGGACATCGTGTCCACGCGCCGCCCGGCATGCGCCAGCAGGCCGACCTGGTCGAGGCAGTCGAATGCCAGCAGTCGGTCGTCGCGGGTGAAGCGGCGCAGCCAGCCGCGCCAGCGCGGGTTGCAGCCGAGCCGACCGGCCAGCACGTTGTCGAGTGCGGACAGCCGGTCGATCAGCACGTGCGACTGGAACACCATCGCAATCGCGCGCCGGTCTGCGCTGCCCGCGGAACGTACCTCGCCCCGGTCGAAGGCGAGCAGGCCGGCTGCGCCGCGCAGCAGCGTGGTCTTGCCCGACCCGCTGGCACCGAGCAGCGCGATGAACTCGCCTGGCGCGCAGGCAAAGCTCACCGCGTCGAGCGCGACATGATCGCCGTAGCGGTGGCCGACCTGGTCGAAGGCGAGGGCGGGCGCGAGGTAGCGGTCGTTCATCGCCGGCTGCTCATCGGCCGCCTCACTTCAGCCGCGCGCGCAGCATGCCGCTGGCCTGATCGATCACGGTGACCACCAGCAGCATCACCGCGAGGATGGTGGCCAGCCGCGCGAAGTCGAGCAGGTCCATGCTGTTCTTCAGTTCCTGGCCGATGCCGCCGGCACCGACCACGCCCAGCACCATCGATGCGCGTACGTTGAACTCGAACAGGTAGAGCGCGGTCGAGGCGGTGACCGGCGACAGTTGCGGCACCAGCGCGTAGACCAGTGCGGTCGAGCGCGTGGCCCCGGTGCTGCGCATCGCATCGACCGTCTCGAGCGACGCGCTTTCCACATGGTCGGCGAACAGCTTCGCGGCGCTGCCCCAGGTATGCAGGGCCACGCCGAGCATGCCGGCGAACGGACCAAGCCCGACCGCGGCGACCAGGATCAGCGCGAACACGAACGCGTCGATGCCGCGCAAGGCATTGAGCAGCCAGCGCACCGGGTGATAGGCCCAGCGCAAGGGCGTGATGTTGCGGCTGGCGAACACCGCCGTGGGCAGTGCAAGCAGCACCGCGATGGTGGTGCCCAGCGCCGCGATCGCGATCGTCTCGCCGGTGCGCAGCAGGATGACCGGCAGTTCGCCGATCGCAGGCGGCCAGGCCTGGCCGATCCAGAAGGCGAGCTTCGGCAGCCCTTCGACCAGCCGTACCAGGTCGACCCTGGCAAGCCATGCACACAGCGCGTAGAAGGCGGCCACGGACAGCATGATCACGGTGAGCCGCAGCCAGCGCCAGGCGCCGCCGGACCGGGCATCGAGCGCGTCGCAGGCCGCGGCGACATGGGCCGGTACGCTGCGCGCGGATGCTGCGCCTGGATCCTGCTGCGGATCCTGCCGCGGGTGCGACGGTGGGTGCGGTGGCCGCATGTGCGGTCAGGCCGCCAGCTTCTTCAGCCGTCCGACTGCGATTCCGGCCCGCTCGATCGTTGCATAGCTCGCATGCGTGGCCGGGCTGAAGCCGGTGTAGCGTGCCGGGAGCAGGCTCCTGGCCTGCGCAGGCCCGATCGCGGCAAGCGTGGCGCGGATGCGCTCGATGTCGGCCGCGGGCATCGACTTCGATACCGCGATCGCGTCGTTCGGCAGGTCGGGCGAGGTCCATACGATGCGCGTCTGCTCGGGCCTGATGCGGCCGGCCGCGATCATTGCGTCGCGGTTGCGGTCGAAGTCGGTTGCCAGATCGATCTGGCCGGAGGCTACCGCCATCTGGTTTCCGGGATGTGACGCACCTTCGTTGTATTTCCAGAAAGTCTTCGGATCGATCTTCCAGAACTCGCGCGCGAAGTAGGTCGGCACCAGCCAGCCCGAGGTCGAGCCGGAGTCGGCGAACGACATCGAGCGTCCGCGGGTATCGTCGGGGAACTTCGAAATCGGCAGCCCGGGCCGGGCGACGATGATCGCGTTGTAGACCGGGCGGTCGTCGTAGCGCACGGTGGCGATCGCCTGGCAGCCCGAGGCGTGGTTGGCCAGCACATAGCCCCAGGGCCCCATCCAGGCCAGGTCGAGGTTGCCGGTGGCCATTGCCACGGCCAGCCCTGCCCAGTCGGTGGTGACGTCGAGCGTGTGCTCGGTGGCGCCGAGCGCCTGCGCGAGATGCGTGAACAGCGACGTGAACGCACGGCGTGAGTCGTCCGGCGTGGGCAGAAAGGGCCCGACTCCGAAACGCAGGCGTCGCCGCGGCTGCGCGGACGCGCTGGCCGGCAGCATGCCGGACGCGCCGACGCCGCACCCCGCCAGTGCGTGCAGGAACCGGCGCCGGTCAGGGGCAGCGCGACAGCCGGAAGCGTCGATCAGGCGGGGCATGCGTCGGGTCATGGAGGAGATCAGCGTCGCAGGTGAGGGTTTCGCAGACTCATGATACGTGCGCACCCGGCGGGCGGATGCATCGGTTACGATCCGCCCGCCATGGACATGAATCCCGAAGGCGCTTTGCCCGCCAGCACAGAGGCAGCCCGCGCGCGAGCGGCAGTCGGATCGACCGAGCCCGGCCGCAGCTGTCCGCTCGCCTATCGTTATCCGCCGGCCGTGTTCGCCGGGCCGCCCGACCTGCGGGCGCGGGTGCTCTACATCGTCGGCGGCCTGTACGGCAATCCGTTCGCGCTCGATGCGGTCGAGGCGCTGGCGGCCGTCGAGCTCGAGCCGCCCGTGCTGCTGTTCAACGGCGATTTCCACTGGTTCGACATCGATCCGGAGACCTTCGCGGCGATCGACCGGCGGGTATCCCGCCATCGCGCACTGCGCGGCAACGTCGAGACCGAAGTGTCCGGCGACGACGAGGGGGCCGGCTGCGGATGCGCGTATCCCGACTCCGTCGATGCGGCCGACGTCGAGCGCTCGAACCGCATCCTCCAGCGGCTGCGCGCCACCGCACTGGGCTTTCCCGAGCTGCGCGAACGACTGGCGGCGCTGCCGATGTCCGAAGTGGCCGAGGTCGGCGGGCTGCGCATCGCGGTCGTTCATGGCGACCTGCAGTCGCTGTCCGGCTGGTCGCTGTCCGAGGATAGCCTGCGCGACCCGGCAAACCGGCAGGCCATGGCCGACATCGCCCGCGCCGGTGCCATCGACATCGTGGCCAGCACGCACACCTGCCTGCCGGTGGCGCAATGGCTGCAGCCAAGCGCGGGCACCCCGGTACTGGCGATCAACAACGGCGCGGCCGGCCTGTCGAACTTCCGCGGCGAGACGGGCGGACTGTTCACCCGCATCTCGGTGCTGCCGCCCCCGTACGCGACGCGATACGGCATATGCATGCCTGGCCGCGCAGCCGCCAGCGAGCGCGGCGCCGAGGTACACGTGCACGCAGTCGACGTGCGCTGGCCGGCCGATGCCTGGATGCAGCGCTTCCGCGAGCGCTGGCCGGAAGGCAGCGATGCAGACCGTTCGTACCGGCAGCGCATCGTGCAGGGCCCGGCGTACGATCCGGCACAGGCTGATCGCCTCGCCGGCGTGGCTGGCGCGCCGGCCACGCCAGCGAAGGCCATCAACCGTCGGGCAAGCGTCCGCCAGTGATCCGGTCGTGGCCTGCCAAGTCACGGTCGGTAAACACCTCTGCGAATCCCTGGGTCATCAGCAGCCGGCGCACGTCCGCGCCCTGGTCATGGCCGTGTTCGAGGATCAGCCATCCGCCCGGCGCCAGCGCGGCGGGTGCCTGCCCGATGATGTCGCGAATCGCCGCCAGCGCATCGTCGCCGGGCGACAGGGCCGCGCGCGGTTCGAAGCGAAGGTCGCCCTGGCCGAGGTGGAAGTCGGCCGCCGCGATGTACGGCGGGTTGGCAACGACCATCGCGAGCGCATGCCCGTCGATGCCCTGCAGCCAGTCGCCGATCACGAAGTCGATGTTGCCGCATGCGAGCGTCTGTGCATTGCGCTGCGCCACGGTGATCGCATCGACCGAGGCATCGATCGCGAGCACGCGCGCCCTCGGGTGTTCAAGTGCGAGGGTGATGCCGACGCAGCCGCTGCCGGTACCCAGGTCCACGATGGAGGGCGAGCCCTCGGCAGGCAGGCGGGCCAGTGCCGCATCGACCAGCCCCTCGGTCTCGGGGCGGGGAATCAGTACCCCTGGCGTCACTGCGAACGCACGGCTGTAGAACTCGCGCTCGCCCAGCAGGTAGGCGATCGGCTCACCGGAGGCCCTGCGCGCGACGAGCGATTCGAAGCGCATCCGGTCGATCGGGCCGAGCTGGCGCCCGGGATAGGACACGATCTGCGCAACGGTCGCCCCGGTCACGTGCCGCAGCAGCAGGCGCGCGTCGATTGCAGCCAGCGCATGGCCGCGCGAGGCGAGTTTCAGCGCATCGGTATAGGTAAGCACGGGCAGCGGGGAAGATGCAGGGGAACTGGACATCGTTTCAGGCGGCTTCCGATATCGCGGCGAGCTGCTCGGCCTGGTGCTCGGCGGCCAGCGCCGAGACCAGCGGTGCGAGGTCGCCATCCATGATCTGGTCGATCTTGTACAGGGTGAGGTTGATCCGGTGGTCGGTGATCCTGCCCTGCGGAAAGTTGTACGTGCGGATGCGCTCGGAGCGGTCGCCGCTGCCGACCAGCGACTTGCGCTCGGCCGCCTGCTTCGCCTGCTGCGACCGGACCTGCACGTCCTTGATGCGGGCGGCAAGTACCGACATCGCCTGTGCCTTGTTCCGGTGCTGCGATCGATCGTCCTGGCATTCGACCACGATGCCAGTGGGCAGGTGGGTGATGCGCACCGCCGAATCGGTCTTGTTGATGTGCTGGCCGCCGGCGCCCGAGGCACGGTAGGTGTCGATGCGCAGTTCGGCCGGGTTGAGGACGACATCGCTCACCTCGTCGGCCTCGGGCAGCACGGCCACGGTGCAGGCCGACGTGTGGATACGTCCCTGGGTCTCGGTCGCCGGTACGCGCTGCACGCGATGGCCGCCGGACTCGAACTTCAGTTTCGAATAGGCGCCGTGGCCGATGATCTTGGCGATCACTTCCTTGTAGCCGCCCAGCTCTGCCGCATTCTGCGAAATGACGTCGACCTTCCAGCCATTGCGCTCGGCGTAGCGCACGTACATCCGGAACAGGTCGCCGGCAAACAGTGCCGACTCGTCGCCGCCGGTGCCGGCGCGAACTTCCAGGAACAGGTTGCGCTCGTCGTTCGGATCCTTCGGCAGCAGGGCCTGCTGCAGGTCGATCTCGAGCGATGCCAGCCGTCCCCGGCCTTCGTGCAGTTCGGACTCGGCCAGCTCGCGCATGTCCGGATCGGACAGCAGGCCTTCGGCCTCGCGCAGCGACTGCTCGACTGCACCATGCTGCCGGTACAGGCCGACCACGGTCTCGAGTTCGGCGCGCTCGCGGGTGAGGCGCCGGTACTGTCCGAGGTCGTCGGTGGCGTCGGCACGCCCGAGGATCGCGTTGACCTCGTCCAGGCGCTCGGCGAGCTGCGCGAGCTTGGCAGCGATGCTCGGGTTCATCGACGCGAGCGCTACGAACGATCGCCGGCGCGCGCGCGTCCCGACAGCAGTTGGGCGAGTTCATCCCGGCTGCCTTCGCCGAGATGGTTCAGTGCATGCGACGGTGCATGCAGGAGCTTGTTGGTCAGCGAGCGCGACAGGCGGTCTATGACCAGCTTCGGATCGTCACCCTGGGTCAGCCGGCGGATGGCGTGTTCGACTTCACGCTGGCGCGACCGCTCGGCCTCGTCGCGCAGGGCGCGTATGGTGGGCACCAGTTCGCGGGTAGACACCCAGTGCATGAAATCGGATACGCCGAGCGAGATGATTGCCTCGGCGTCATGCACCGCGCCGGCGCGCGACTCGCGGCCCAGCTTGACGATCTCGCCCAGGTCATCGACCGTATACAGGAACACATCGTCCATGCGCGCGGCTTCGGCTTCCACGTCGCGCGGCACGGCCAGGTCGACGATGAATACCGGCTTGCGCCGCCGTGCCTTCAGGGTGCGCTCGAGAAGACCCTTGCCGATGATCGGCAGCTGGCTCGCGGTGCAGGTGATGATGATGTCGTAATCGGACAGCCGGTCGGGCAGGTCGGCCAGCCCCATCGCATTGCCGCCATGGCGTTCGGCGAGCAGCTGGCCCCGCGCCTGGGTACGGTTGGCGAAGCTCACCATGCGCGGCTTGCGCGCGCAGAAATGCGCGGCGCAAAGGTCGATCATCTCGCCGGCGCCGACGAACAGCACCCGCTGCTCGGCGATCGACGGAAACAGCCGCTCTGCCAGCGCGACGGCGGCGGCGGCCATCGACACCGAGCTGCCGCCGATCTCGGTCTCGGAACGGACGCGCTTGGCGATCGAGAAAGTACGCTGGAACAGCTTGTGCAGCAGCGACCCGAGCGTACCGGCGTTTTCGGCCGAGCGTACCGCCTGCTTGAGCTGGCCGAGGATCTGCGGCTCGCCCAGCACCA
Organism: Burkholderiales bacterium; assembly: GCA_044351195.1. Lineage (GTDB taxonomy): Bacteria > Pseudomonadota > Gammaproteobacteria > Burkholderiales > CAIKXV01 > CAIKXV01. The sequence continues at coordinate 9,829 of JBILGF010000002.1, read as the reverse complement.
TCGAATCGAGGCCGGCCGCCACCCGGAAGGCGTGGCGGGCGGCGTCTTCCGACGGCAGCGTGTAGACGTAGGGCTTGAGCGCATCGCGCTCGAGCTTGTGGTAGTCGGCCAGCCAGCCGGTGGCGTACTGCGGGTCGTTCGTGCTGCAGTAGATCTCGGTGCGGTTGCAGGTGGACAGGATCGCCGCTTCGGTCACCGGACCGGTCTGCACCAGGTCGCGCAACGCCTCGGACATCGTGTCGCCGGCGAAGGCGACCCGCTCGCGCACCTTGACCGGGGCGCTCTGGTGGTTGATGCCGACTGCGTAGAGTTGCATGGCTGCGGGGACCCGACTGCCAGATGTAAGTGTCAGATCAAGTTAACACAAAAAGTGTCAAGTGGATAGAACAAACTTGAGTGCGCCGATCTGCAGGCCACCGGCCGCGGCACGCGCGCCGATCTACATGCAGAAGCCGCCCAAGGCATTCAGGTAATGCTCGATGCCGGTGAACTGCCACACGGCGAAGGCCAACAGCCCGCCCACGCCCAGCACCAGCAGCACTGCCCGGTGCGAAACCACCGGGGAGTCACGGGGGTCTGGTTGCCGAGCCGTCGCGCACAGCGCTGAATCCGGGTGAGCCATGGCCAAAGTATACGCCCGCCGACTGCGCCGCCGGATCGCCGGGTCGCGTCGATCCTTCGTCCGGTCGCCCGGTTGACAGCGGTCTGGCCTGCGAGCAAGATTTATTTCAACACCGCCGCAGCTTGCTTGCGGTACCGCTGTTCGCACTGCTGCCCTCGCCAGCGGCAGCAGATCCACGCCGCGCAGCGCCGAGTCGAGATGGAACCGCCCCTGAAGCAATCGAGTGAACCGGCCATGGCAGCACCCGAGGTCCAGCCGGCGATCGTCTGCCGCGATGTCCACAAGCGGTTCGCCACCATCGCGCACGAGCAGGTCGATGCCCTCACGGGTATCGACCTGACGGTGTCCGAGGGCGAATTCGTCTGCGTGGTCGGGCCCAGCGGCTGCGGCAAGAGCACGCTGCTGAGGCTGATTGCCGGCACGCTTCAGAGGTCTTCAGGCGACATCCTGGTGCGCGGCACGCCAGTGGACGGGCCACGGCGCGACATCGGCATCGTGTTCCAGACCGCTACCCTGCTGCCGTGGCGCAACGTGCTCGCCAACACCCTGCTGCCGGTGGACGTCCAGGGCCTGGACAAGAAGGTCTATACCGAGCGCGCACGCGCACTGCTGCAGATGGTCGGGCTGGACGGCTTCGAGCGGAAGTACCCGTCCGAACTGTCCGGCGGCATGCAGCAGCGCGTGTCGATCACGCGCGCGCTGGTGCATGACCCGGCAGTGCTGCTGATGGACGAGCCGTTCGGTGCGCTCGATGCGCTCACCCGCGAGCAGATGAATCTCGATCTGCAGCGCATCTGGGCGGCAGCGGGCAAGACCGTGTTCCTGATCACCCACAGCATCTCCGAGGCGGTCTTCCTGGCCGACCGCGTGGTCGTAATGTCCGCGCGGCCCGGCCGCCTGGTCGCCGAGTTCGCCGTCGATTTCGAGCGTCCGCGGTCGCTCGACGTGATGAGCGATGTCCGTTTCGGACAACTGGTGACCGGCATCCGGCGCCACCTGATGGCCAGCGGCTCGCTCGACTGATGGCAGCGGGCGCGCAGTTCATGCATGCTTCGATCAATCCATGTACGGGAGGCACCTGATGCAACGCAGGACATTCAACGGCCTGGTGGCCGTATCCGGACTGAGCCTCGCGTTCGGGGCCCGCGCGCAGACGCTGCAGAAGGTGGTGCTGCTGCACTCGCAGCCGCAGATCACCCCTGCATTCGCCTACTCCAGCACCTTGCCGGCCTTCCTCGGCTACTGGAAAGAGGAGGGGCTCGAGGTCGAGGTCAATCCGACCGCCGGGGCGGCGGCGGCGATGCAGCTGGTGGTCGGCGGACGCGCCGACTTCGCGATCGGCAACCCGTCGGGTGCGATGACGGCGATCCAGAAGGGTGCCGACGTACGCTTCTACTACACCTCGATTCGCGGCGACATCTTCGGACTCGCGCTGCCCGAGGCCAGCGGCATCAAGACGCTCGCCGATCTCAAGGGCAAGACCATCGGCGTATCGAGCTTTGCCAGCGGCGGCAACAATTACGTGCGCGGGCTGATGCGCACCGCCGGCCTCGAGGCCGGGCGCGACTACAACATCGCCGAGATCGGCGTCGGTGCACGCGCCGCCTCGGCCTTCCAGTCCAAGCAGATACAGGCGTTTTCCCTGTGGGACGAGGCCTATGTGTCGCTCGCCCAGGCGGGCATCCCGTTCTCGACGATCATCACCGATCCGCGGGCCGAGTTTCACGCGGTCGGTTCCATCCTGGCCAGGAACTCCGATTTCAAGGAGCGCAGCAAGCTGCTCGTGGGCATCGCGCGCGGCATCGCCAGGGCGCAGCTGTTCCAGTTCACCAATCCGGAAGCAGCGGTGCGCATCCACTGGAAGGCGTATCCGCAGACCGCGCCGCGCACCGGCGTCACCGACGAGGCAGTGCGCGAGCAGGTGAAGGTGCTGGCGGTACGTACCCGGCTGATCTCCAAGGATGCCTGGAACACGCGGCGCTGGGGCGACATCCCGCGCGAGTCGATGGAGAAGTTCCAGGCCTATCTCGTCGAGACCGCCGCCCTGCCGCAGGCACAGGATGTATCGCGCTACTACACCAATGACCTGATCGACGAGATCAACCGCTTCGACGAGGCGGCAGTGGTCCGTCAGGCCAAGGCGTTCAGGCTCTGATGAGCGCAGCCCCTGCGGCCCCCGCGGCCCCGAAGGTACCGTCGCCGGCCCGGCCAGCCGCGACACCGGGGCGCCGCCTCGGCGATCGCATCCGGCGCCAGCCCGAACTCGTGCTGGTGCCGGTGACCCTGGTGCTGATCCTCGGAGGCTGGGAGTGGTATGTCACCGCCTTCGGCGTCAGCCAGCTGATCCTGCCCGCCCCTTCGAGCATCCTGGCCGCGCTCTACCAGGGGCTCGCCAGCGGCCAGCTGACAAGCGCGCTGATGACCACGCTGCAGGCGATCGTGCTCGGCTTCACGCTGTCGGCCACAGCGGCGATCGTGCTCGGCACGCTGATCAGCCAGAACCGGCTCATCGAGGCTGCGGTGTATCCGTACGTGGTCGCGCTGCAGACCCTGCCCAAGATCGCGATCGCCCCGCTGATCCTCGTCTGGCTCGGGCTCGGCATCGAGAGCAAGATCTTCATTGCCGCCCTCGTCTCGTTCTTTCCGATGCTGGTGAACACCATCACCGGTCTGAAGTCAGCCTCGAGCGACAAGCTGGAACTGATGCTGTCACTTACCGCCTCGCCAACCAAGACGTTCTTCCTGGTAAAGCTGCCCGAAGCGCTTCCCTACATCTTCGCCGGGCTGCAGATCGGCATCGTGCTGGCGGTGCTGGGTGCGATCGTCGGCGAGTTCGTCGGCTCCAAGGCGGGCCTGGGTTACCTGATCATCCAGATGAACTACTCGATGGACGTGGCCGGCATGTTCGCGGTGCTGGTGATCCTCGGGCTGATGGGCGTGGTGCTCAACGTGCTCATCACCACGTTGCGCAAGCGCGTGATCTTCTGGCAGAACACCGATACGCACGTGATCTGAGCGCCCCCTGCCGGGCCGGACGTACTGGCCTCAGGTGGCCGCCTGCTCCGCACGCAATGCGGCAGGCGATTTTTCGCCCACCGGCATCAGTACCAGCGCCCCGAATATCCCAAGGCCGATCGAGATCATCCACGCGATGTCATACGAGCCGGTGCTGTCGAACAGCCAGCCGGCGAACCAGGCGCCGAGGAAGCCGCCGATCTGGTGGCTCATGAACACCACGCCGAACAGCGTGGCGAGATAGCGCGTACCGAACAGCTGGGCCACCAGCCCGGAGGTGGGTGGCACGGTGCCCAGCCACAGGAAACCGATGATCGCCCCGAAGGCGAGCGCGAACGCCGGGGTCATCGGCAGCATCAGCACCAGCAGGAACAGCAGTGCCCGGCTGGCGTAGATGAACGACAGCAGGTGTTTCTTTGCGTAGCGGGTGCAGGCGGCGCCGAACAGGTAGGAGCCGAAGATGTTGCACAGCCCGATCAGGGCGAGCGAATTGGCGGCCACGGCTGCGGAGATGCCGCGGTCGGCAAGGTAGGCTGGCAGATGGGTCGCGACGAACGACACATGGAAGCCGCAGACGAAGAACGACAGGGTCAGCAGCCAGTAGCCTGGATGCCTGCCTGCCCGCGCGAGCGCCGCCCAGGCGCTGCTGTCTTCGCCGGCCGCCGGCGGTGTCCCGCCCGCATTGGCCTTGTGCGCCAGTCCGAAGGACACCGCGAAGGCGATCGCCATGAAGATCGACAGCAGGATGAACGCCCACTGCCAGTCGAAGGTCGAGACCAGCGCCTGCGCGCCTGGAACCATCGCGAACTGGCCAAACGAGCCGCCCGCGGTGACCAGCCCGAAGGCGGTGCCGCGCTGCGCCGGCGTCACCACGCGCCCGACCGCGCCCAGCACGACCGGCAGGGTGAGCAGGCTCATGCCCAGCCCGACCACGCCGCCGAGCGTCAGCACCAGGCTGTTCGGCCCCTGCGCGAAACCCGAGAGCACCAACCCCAGCCCGTAGATCAGCGTCCCGGCGGCGATCACCCGGTGCGGCCCGAAACGGTCGGACATCATGCCGGCGACCGGTCCGAGCAGGCCGGTGAGCAGCGTCTGCAGCGCGATGGCCAGTCCGAACACCTGTCTGCCGACCTCGAGGTCGGCGGTGACCGGTTTCAGGAAGATCCCGAACGACTGCCGGATGCCCATGCCCAGCGTGATCACGATCGCGCCGCAGACCAGCACCATCAGCGCGCCGGTCTGCAGCGAGGTCTTTTTCGTGACGCCGTCGTCCGGGGCCGATGCGCTCATTTTCGTGTCATCTCGGATGGTTCCTGTATCGGTTCCGGACGGGTGCCGGCCGCTGCGGCCGGCGTACGCCTCGCCGCGGGCAGTGTAACAAGCCCGACGGGGCGCAGTCCGGGGCAGGCCGGACGATTACAATGCCGACGATGCTGCGTCGACCGGCGTGGCGCACGCGAGTCATCCGGGACCGAAGAATGAGCGAAGACGCACAGCGCAACGTGAACAAGGTGGAATGGCTGTGGCTGCTGCTGCTGCTCGGCAACGTGGTCACCGCCATGCTCGTCATGTGGATCGGCCCGGTCAACCCGGACGAGGACTACCGGCGCTACGCGACGATGGCCCTGGTTGCCGGGGGCGCGCTCGCGCTGCCGACGATGTTCGTCTACCAGAAATGGAACCAGTTCCGGTACCGTACCCCGCGGCCGGACCCGGAGAACGAAGACGACCTGCAGTGCGCGCGCATCTGGATGATCACGGGTGCGATGACCAGCAGCCTGCCGATGTATGTCGGCATCGGTTTCTTCATGCTCAGCGGCAACAGTACCGTGCTGATCGTGCTCACCGGCATCTCGCTCGGCATTCTGATGAACTTCCGGCCGGCGACGCTGTTCGGCATGCAGTGAGCACCGCGCAGTCCGTTCATGCGCTGCCCGGCGCCGCGACGCGTGCCGCGGGGCTCGCCCGGCTGGGCGCCTTCCTGCCGCAGGCCGGGCGCGATTACGCATCAGGACGCAACCACGACGAAGGTACGCAGGGCCGTACCCGCGTGTCGCTGCTGTCGCCATGGATTCGCCACCGGCTGCTCACCGAGCCCGAGGTCGTCGCCGCAGTGCTGGCGCGGCATGCCCCCGCCGCCTGCGCAAAGTTCGTGCAGGAAGTCTGCTGGCGCACCTACTGGATCGGCTGGCTCGAGCAGCATCCGCAGGCGTGGACACGCTACTGCGACGGGCTGCAGCATTCGCTGGCGCGCCTGGAACAGGAGCCCGCGCTCGCCCAGCGCCATCAGGCAGCCGTCGAAGGTCGCACCGGCATCGCCTGTTTCGATGCCTGGGCTACCGAACTGGCCGCTACCGGTTATCTGCACAACCATGCGCGGATGTGGACGGCCAGCATCTGGATCTTCACGCTCGGCCTGCCCTGGGAACTCGGCGCCGACTGGTTCCTGCGCCACCTGGCCGATGCCGACCCGGCATCGAATACCCTGTCCTGGCGCTGGGTCGGCGGGCTGCAGACGCGCGGCAAGCATTACCTCGCGCGCGCTGCCAATATCGCCGAGTACACCGCAGGCGGGTTCGATCCGCGTGGCGAACTGAACGAGCAGGCGCCACCGCTGGTCGCCGATGCACCGTTCGAGCGCGAGCCGCTGCGCCTGCCCGCGGCACCCGCGCCCGGACTGCGCAGCGGATTGCTGCTGACCCCGGATGACCTGCATCCCGAATCGGCGTTCGCCGGGCTGCCTTCGGGGGAGCCTGCCGTGCCGGTGCAGTGGGCTGCGTGCGGCGTGCTCGACACACCGCGCGGCGCATCGCCATTCGCGATCGGCAGCACCGCCAGCCGGTTTCGCGCTGCCGCGCTCGAGGATGCCGGGCAGCGCTGGACCCGTCTCGTGCCGGGTGCGGCGGAACCGTTGCTGCCCGAGACCGTGGTCGACTGGGCGCGCAGGCATCGGTTGCGCCAGGTGGTCGTGTCCCATGGCCGTGTCGGTTCGATGCGTTCGCCACTGGACACGCTGGGTTCCGTGCTGGAAGCCCAGGGCATCGCGCTGGTGCAATGGCAGCGCCGATGGGATGCGGCGGCATGGCCGCACGCCACGCGCGGTTTCTTCGCGTTTCGTGAGCACATCGGCGCGCTCACCGCAGACTGCGCCGCCATGAGCCGTTCGGCATGATTCCTGCTGCGGCTCGGGCCCTGCCCTGCTGCCGGCGATGCTCATTGCGGCAGCTGACGCTATAGTCCACACCATCCCTGGCCTGGAGTCGCAATGCCTTCACTCATGCCTGTCCCCCCGGCGGCCTCACTGGCTGCCACCGCCGTCCTCGCCGCCACCCTGGCCTGCCATGCGCTGCCCGTGCAGGCGGCCGAGGCCGCGTTTCCGAACCGCCCGATCCGCCTGGTCATCCCGCAGTCGCCCGGTGGCGGCTCGGATACCATCGGCCGCCTCACCGCGCAGAAGCTGTCCGAAGGTTTCGGCCAGACCTTCGTCGTCGACAACCGGCCCGGAGCGGCCGGCATGCTCGGCGCGGAACTGGTGCGCCAGTCGACGCCCGATGGCTACACGATCCTGCTGTCGGCGATCGACACGATCACCGCCCCGCTGGTGACGGCGAAACCGCCCTTCGACCCGGTGCAGCACTTCGCGCCGATCACCCAGCTCACCACCTCGTCCAACGTGATCCTGGTCACGCCGTCGTTCCCGGCGAAGACGATGAAGGAACTGGTAGATGCCGCGCGCGCCAAGCCGAAGGCGCTCGACTACGCCTCGTCCGGCATCGGCAGCATGCAGCATCTGGGCGGTGAACTGCTCAACGTGCTGGCGAAGATCGAGCTGTCGCATGTCCCGTACAAGGGCGGTGGCCCGGCGCTGGTCGACCTGCTCGCCGGGCGCGTGCCGGTGATGGTGTCGGGCACGCAGGGTGCGCTGCCGTTCATCAGAAGCGGCAAGGCACGTGCGCTCGCGGTGACCAGCACCAAGCGCAGCACGGCGATGCCCGACGTACCCACCGTTGCCGAGGCACTCGGGCTGCCCGCCTACGAAGCACTGAACTGGCAGGGCCTGTTCGCCCCGGCAGGAACGCCCGCGCCCGTGGTCAGGCGCCTGGCCGACGAGACCATCAAGGTCCTCGACGCGCCCGATGTGAAGGCACGCCTGGGCGAACTGGGTTTCGATCCGGTGGGCAACACGCCTGCCGTGTTCGCGGCGCTCGTGCTTGCCGAGCAGCGCAAGTGGACGAAGATCATCCAGGCGGCCGGTATCAAGCCGCAATAGCGGCGTCTCGAACGACAGAGGACTGCACGCGATGGCGAAGGTTGCATCACCGAAGACGGCGCGTGGCGCCGATCCGTTCCCGAAGCCGGCGGTACCCCGGATCGCTGCGCCGCGCGGCAGCCGGCGGGTGTCATCGACCCTGGTCGACGCTGGCGGTTCATGGGGCGCGAAGCTGACGAAGGGCCAGGTGGTGCGCTTCATCGACCTCGAGGGCCAGCAGGCGGTCGATTTCCTCTGCTACAACGCGCACGACACGCGCGACCGCTACAACGCGGCCAACACGATGAAGATGGCCGAGAACCTGTATCTGAACACCGGTACCGTGCTGTATGGCGAGTACGCGACCCCGTTGATGAAGGTGGTGGCGTCCAACTGCCCGAATCACGACACGATCGGCGGCTGCTGCAGCGTCGAGATCAACGCGCTGCGCTACGGTCGGCGCACCCACAGCTGCCGGTCGAATTTCCTGCACGAGCTGGGCAAGTTCCGCATGGGCGAGCCCGACGTGGTGGCCAACGTGAACTGGTTCATGAGCGTGCCGATCGGTGCCGACGGGCACATGGCGATCTCCGACAGCCCATCGCAGCCGGGTGCCTATGTCGACGTCGAGGCGCTCACCGATGTGCTGGCAGTGATCTCCAACTGCCCGCAGAAGTACAACCCGGCCTGCGGCTACGCCCCGACGCCGGTGCAGGTCGAGATCTACGCGAAGTCCGGGCGCTGAGCGCGCGTCCGGCCACGAACCGAACACAGGAGCGACCGATGCCGATCATCCGGGGCAACCCGCCGAACCAGAAGCACATGCGTGCGACGGTCTACAACCACTTCGTCCGGGTCGACCAGCCGAAGAGCATGATCTTCATCTCCGGCCAGCTCGCGCGCGGCGAGGATGGGCAGATGGTGGGCGGCAACAGCATGCTCGAGCAGTCGCGCCAGGTGCTGCGCAACGTGCAGCTCGCGCTCGAAGCCGCCGGTGCGACGATGGCCGATGTCGTGTGGACCACCGTGTTCACCACCGACATGCGCGAGTTCCGCGAGATCGTCGCCGCGCGCGAGGAGTTCTGGCGCGACAACCTGCCTACCAGCACGATGATCGAGATCAGCCATCTCACCGAGCCGGCGGCGAAGATCGAGGTGCAGGTCATCGCGGCGGTCGCATGAGCGCCCCGTCGACCGAACCGGGCTATGTGCTGTACGTCCAGCCTGGCTGAAGCAGCTGTCTCCGGGCGAAAGAGTTTCTTTCGCGACACCAGATCCCGTACCGGGTGGCCGACATCCGGCACGATCCGGCCGACCTCGAGGCGCTGCATGCGTTCGGCGTACGCAACCTGCCCGTGCTCGCGCGCGGCAGCGAGTTCGTGTTCGGGCAGCAGCTCGCCGATGTCGCGCGCTTCGTCGGCGTCACGCTCGAGCTGCATGTGCCGCTGGCGCCCGAGGTGCTGATGCAGCGCTGGACGGCGATCCTGCGCAGCACCCAGCGGCTGTGCGAGCAACTGCCGCCGCAGGCCATCGGCGAGCCGCCGATCGAGGGCCGGCCAGGCACGCTGGGCGAACTCGCCTGGCACGTGTTCGGCATCGGCGACGGCTTCATCGAATGCGTCGAAGGGCGCGAGATCGACTGGGTCGCCGTATCGATGCGATTCCCGGCCAGTGGCGTACCCGACGGCAGCATCGCCAGCCAGTACGGCGCGGGCGTGATCGGGCGCCTCGGCCAGTGGTGGCAGGCGGCCGACGACATGGAGCGCAGCGGCGCGGGCGAGGTCGCGACGCCGCAGGGCCGGATCGGACTGCATGCCTTCCTCGAGCGGCAGACCTGGCACAGCGGCCAGCACGCACGCCAGCTCGCCGACGTTATCGAGCGCCACGGCGGCAAGGCCGACTGGCCCACGCGCGACCGCGAACTGCAGGGCCTGCCGATGCCG
>JBILGF010000493.1:0-2676 GCA_044351195.1 Burkholderiales bacterium | reverse complement strand
CGGGTGCGCGCTGCCATGCCGACGATCTCGGCATCGACGCGCACGCGCACGACCTGGATCGGCAGGCGGGCTTCGGCGACGACCATGCGCGGCCGTGCCGGCAGCAACGGCTGCAAGAACGGTGGCACGGGCCGTGCGGACGGTTCGGTCGTCCCTGCGGCCTGCGCCCGGGCGACCGGGACTTGCGCTGGCAGACCGGCCAACAGGGCACCGGCCTGCAACGCGAGGACGAGCAGAAGGAACCGGCGCAGGGCTCGCCGGGCGAGGGAGGGCGGAGTTCGGAGATTTTCCATGGTCCTGCATATAACGCGGCAGGATGGAAAAAGGGGTAGGCGCGCGGGAAAGACTTTCGTTCGCGAGGTGGGCGACATGGCATTCGCGTGCCGTACAGGGCAGCATAGCCCCGTATCTTTCAGGCGGCCCGCACGGACGACCGCGAACCATTCAGAGGAGTCAGCATGCTTTTCCTGACCGAAAGCGACGTGATCGACGCCCTGTCCGGCGGACATCCCGCACTCGAATCCGTCGATCTGATCGAAGAACTGATGCGCCAGCAGTCGGCCGGATCCACCTTCCAGCTCAAGCGCTGCACGGTGACTCATCCCGATCATCCCGGCCACCTGTGGCACAACCTGCGCATCCTGCCGGGCATGGTGCCGGGCATGGGCGTGGCCGCGGTGCGGGTGTACTCGGGCTTCCGGGGCACCAACCGCTCGGAAGTGATCTGCCTGTTCGACTGGGACACCATGCAGATGGTCTCGATCATCTCCGACTATCACCTGCATGCGATCCGCACGGCCTCGCCCTATGGCGTGGCCGCGAAGCACCTGGCGCGCGAGGACGCGAGTTCGATCGGTATCATCGGCACTGGCCGCTATGCCCGGGCGATGACCGCCGCCACCTGCGCGGTACGGCCGATCCGCAAGGTGAAGGCCTACAGCCGCAGCCCGGAGAACGTGCGCGCCTTCTGCACCACGATGCAGGAAGAACTGGGCATCGAGGTGGCGCCCGCGCCAAGCGCGCGTGAAGCCGTGCGTGGCTGCGACGTGATGATCACCGCGACCTCGGGCAACGTGGTGGTGTTCGAGTCGGGCTGGCTCGAGCCGGGGGCATTGCTGATGTCGCTCGCACCGGGCGAGTTCGACCCCGAGACCATCCTGCGCTCGCGCGTGTTCCTGTCGAGCATCGACCAGGTGGTCGGCGACGACCCGCCGCGCAAGCCGTTTTCGACGGTGCTGGCCGATGGCCGCTTCCGGGTGGAGGACATCTGCGCCGATTTTTCCGACGTGGTGGCTGGCCAGAAGGCGGGCCGGGCTAGCCCGGAAGACATCATCCTGTACGAGTGCCCGGGCATGGGCATCCTCGATGCGGCAATCGGCCAATGGGTCTACGGGCGCGCGAAGCAGAAGGGACTGGGCACCGAGTTGCCGTTCGGAGAGGCGCTCGGCGCTGGACAGGTGCTTCGGTGATGTACGCCGGCTGCCTGCCCGGGTAGTACTCGGCCTTCGCATGCAGCTTTCGACAAATTCCTGAAAAGCGAGATCGTGAAATGGGGCAAGGTGATCAAGGCGGCCGGCATCGAGCCGATGTAAGGTTGCAGTTCCCGGGATCCTCAACATGATGCCGCCCGCTTCCGGTGGCGCGCGCGTCCAGGCCCTGCAGGCCTACTCGTTCGTGCAGCCGCTGGACGGGTCGCCCTGGCCGGCGCACCTGACCTTCGTGCCCACGCGCGACGAACTCTACGTGCCGATCGTGCTGCGAAAGCCGGACGGCGACGGCCCGTTCCCGGTGATCACGATGGGCCGTGGCGACGGGCACGGCGGCATGCCGCACGTGCTGGAGCAGGTGCAGCGGCTGCGGGCGATGCAGGATGCGCTGATCCAGCGCGGCTATGCCGTCGTGTACGTGAACTACCGGCACGAGATCCCGCGCGCCTACGGCCAGGGGCCGGCGGTCGATGTCCCCGACGATATCAGCGGCGGCGAGAACCTCGTCCGCAAGTCCGCTGCCACGCTCGACTCCGACGACCTCGCTGCAATCTGGCAGTACCTCCAGGGCCTGCCGTTCGTGCGGCCCGAGGCGATCGGTGCCATCGGCATCAGCCATGGCGGCGAGATGATCCTGAAGGCGGCGGCCGAGGGCGCACCGCTCGCGGCCGGCGTGGTTGCCGAGGGTGCATCGCACGAATTCCTGTCGGTGGACACCGGACCGTCCGCACCGCGCCTCGATGGTGAGCTGCAATACCATGACATCGACGTCGTGAGGCGCCATGCCGACAAGGCGACGGCGATGGCCCGTATCGCACGCATTCGCGCACCGATGCTGCACATGGGCCGCTACACCGACCACCTGCAGGGCATCTTCCAGCTGGCCCATGAATGGATGCGCGAGGCGGGCAAGGCGTCCGACTGGGCCTGCTTCGAACATCCAGAGCACGGCTACTGCCTCGTCTATCCGGGCGCGGACGGCAGCTTCGGTCCCGACCCGGTGCAGCGTCTCGCGTTCGATCTGTACATGGAGTTCTTTGATCGGCACCTCAAGCCGGCAGCCGCACCGACAAAACGCGGCGCGCGATGATCGAGACCGTTTTTCGCAACCTGGAAGTCTTCTTCGAAGGCAGGTCGCTGCCGACACTGATCCCCGAACTGCAATACCCCCTGGAGGAACAATGACCAC